>JBFYPW010000066.1:0-11323 GCA_041303115.1 Flavobacterium sp. | reverse complement strand
TTTCTGTTTGTCTAAACTGGTCATAAACAAAAAAATGGCTGTCAAAATTGACAGCCACTTTTCAAAAAAAACCAAACCTAACCTTTATATTAATAATTTGTTTTTAATTCAACTCTTCTATTTTTTGCTTTACCTAAAGTAGTAGTATTTGTTGCAACTGGTTTGGTTTCTCCAAAACCTACAGAAAACAATCTAGTTTCTAAAATTCCTTTACCAATTAGATATTGTCTAACCGATTCAGCGCGTTTTTGAGATAATGTTAAATTGTATTCATCTGCACCCACACTATCAGTGTGCCCTTCAATAGTCAAACTAGCGCCATCATATTTGTAAAGAATTTTTGATAACTCATCTAATTGAGATAAAGAAGCTACTTTTAATTTATCCGAATTGTTTTCGAAGAAAATTTTACTTCCAATATACGTAATTCTAACAATGTCAGCTTGAGCAATTTCTGGACAACCTTTGTTTGCGGCAGTTCCTTTTGCGTTCGGACATCTGTCATCTAAATCGGCAATTCCATCGCCATCTGCATCTGGACAACCTTTTAAACTTTGAACTCCTGCAACATCTGGGCAACGGTCTAAATCGTCAGTTACACCATCATTATCACTATCCATTGGGCAACCTTTAGCATTTACTTTAGTACCTAACTTAGTATTAGCGCAGGCATCATCTAAATCGGCTACGCCATCTTTATCTGCATCTGGGCAACCCGCTAAAGAAACTAAACCTGCCTGGTCAGGACAACGGTCTTTGGCATCTTCCACACCGTCATTGTCTTTATCAGGACAACCATTTAATGCTTTTGTACCCGCAACATCTGGACAAGCATCTAAATAATCTGCTATTCCATCGGCGTCTTTATCTAAAGGACAACCCGTTTTATCAACAGCTACTAAAGCTGGTGTATCAGGACAAGTGTCTTTTTTATCAGAAACGCCATCACCATCTGTATCTTTACTATCACCTAAATTAAAGGTTAATCCAACGGTGTGAAACAAATAATCATCATTTTTACCTGCTACAACTCCATCTCTGGCATCGTTATTGGTATACATAAATGATTCTTGTAAATAAAGAGATAAAACTGGTGATAATCTGAAAGTAACCCCACCACCTGCTGATGGTAAAACTCTATCCATTTTTTCTTTATGGAAGTTCAATTGATTATCGTATAAAATAGCACCAATTCCTCCAAATAAATAAGGTCTGATTATGTATTTTGCGCTAAAAAGGTTAAACTTCAAATGTACCGCTACCGAACTAAAATCGCTTTTAAAACCCGTAACGTCAGCATCATATCCTACAGTACCTCTAGCATAAGATGCATTCACATCTAAAAAATCCCATAAATATCTTGAAACGGTAACCCCTCCAAAACCATAATACGGTTTATCGGTTTGATACCAATCTCTTCCTAAATCGCCATTGTATTGTGTAACACCACCGTTTACACCAATACTCCATTTTTTATCTGCTGTTTGTGCATTTGATGCAAATGTAATTCCGATACATAGGCACAGAAATAGTAATTTTTTCATAATAAATATTTGTTTAAAATTATTACTACAAATATCAGATGACAACTGCAAGATTCTGTTATACAACTTTATGTAAAAGTTGTGATATTCATAGGTATTTAATGATATAACTAATCAACACATTTAAAATCTGTTTAATCCTTTAATCCGTGGCAAAAAATTACAACCTAAAGAAATGTTTTATTCTTAGAACCAATGAGTTTTTTTTAGTCGAACATTCTATTTCACCAATTAAAAAACCATATGGTTTCATAGCTTCAATATGATCACAAATAATTTTAAAAATTGCGGTTAACGGAATGGCAAGAATAATGCCTGGAATACCCCATAATAGCTGCCCAATTACCAAAGCAATAATGGTAAATAGTGGATTAATTTTTACTTGAGGACCTAAAATTAAAGGTTCCAAAAGCCAGCCTTGTATAAGTTGTACTATACCATATACCAATACAATTCCGAAAAGCAATGTTGGAGTGGCGCCGTGAATAGCTGATACCAAAACCGTTAATAAAGTTCCTGTAATATTTCCAACATATGGAACAATTTCTAACAAACCACAAAGTATAGCGAAAAAGAAAGCGTTTTCCACTCCAATACTACTAAAACCTATGGCATACATTATCCAAAGTAACACAATCATTTTAGACAAACCCAATAAATATTGTTGAGAAACTTGTGTGGCGTTATAAATAACAAATTGCATTTCTTCTTGTTTAGTATTCGGTGTCATTTTAAGTAAAAAGCGTTTGATATGATTTCGATAATATAATAAAAAGGCAAAATATACAAGTACTAAAATAAAACTACTAAAAACAGAAGTTATAGAACCAAAAATAAGTTGAAAAACAGAGGCGTAAGAAGGCTGTTCTTTTTTTAAAATAGAATATTGTTCTTCCACGGATATATTTAAATGATTAAAAATATATTGCTGAATCGTATTCCCGATATCTATTGATTTTTGCTTTATCAACGTTAAATCATTCAATAGTTCAGCTATTTTCCATCCTAAAAGAGAAAGTAACAAACCAATTACTATTAATAATGAAATAAAGCAAATTAAAACAGCTATGCTTTTTGGGATGTTTTTAAGTTGCATCCAATTGCAAAAAGGTAAAAAAAGAGCCGCTAATATCCCTGAAATACTTAATGGTATTAAGAAACTTTTGGCGAAATACAATCCTAATAAAATTAAAAACGCAAGTGCGAGTTTATATAAAAATGTAGAGGAATTGGGCATAATTTTATATTTATATTACATTCTGTCCATATACCAATTCAGTTCTTTTTTCATTTTATTAAATTGAAAAACAGCTGATATAATTTTTTGTAATCGTACAAAAGCGGTTTCGCTTTTCACCACATAATCTGTTGCTTTGTGATGCATACATTGCACAGCAACCTCAATTTTATCTTGGCACGAAAGCATAATAACGGGTATTTCACTATCAAATTGTTTAATGGCATCTAAGGTTTCTATTCCATTTATTGCTTTTTTGTCAATGCCATCTAAATGAAAATCTAAGATTATAATATCTGGATTTTGATGTAATTTTTCGATACAAAGTTCACCTGTGGCAAATGTTTCAATTTCAAAATCGCTGTGATTTAAAAATTGAATTTCAAGTGATTTTAAAAACACGGCATCATCATCTACAAGAAATAATTTTATTTTGGATTCGTTTTTCATTCTTTCTAATTTATTTATTCAAATTTTTTAATTCTAATTTCAATTCTATACAAGCTTGTAAACAAACATTTTCAATATTCAATATCAATTGATTTAAGTCTTTTGAAAGTTCCAATCTACGGGCATATTCTTGAATTTTTTGCGCAATTAAAGTGGTTTCAGGATGTATACCCATAATGGCAAATGATGGAATCATTTTATGAATTGTAGCGCCTAATACTTCCCAATTTTGATCTGAAAAACTTTTCTTCATCGTAGCAACCAATTCAGGAGTTTGTTTCAAATAAACCGTAATAATTTCCGTCATTAATTTCGGATTAGATTGGGTAAGTTTAGTTAAATAACTCATATCTACATATTTAAATTTGTCAACTACACCTTTTTTTCCAACCTGATGTTCAATAATTAAAACGGGTTTCTTAATTATACTGATAAGTTTACTATACAACAAACGTTCATCTACAGGCTTAGATATGTAATCGTTCATTCCTACTTCCTTACATTTAGCCACATCAACCGTAGTTACATCAGCAGTTAATGCAATAATCGGAAGGGTTAATTTCATAGTATTTCGTATATGTAAGGTAGCATCAAACCCATTCATTTCAGGCATTTGCAAATCCATTAATATAATATCATAGGTAGTCGTGCGTAATTTATCAATGGCTATTTTTCCGTTGGCTGCAATTTCACATTCAAAACCGAAATCGTCTAATAACGTTTTCATTAACAATTGATTGAGCTCCATATCTTCCACCACCAATATTTTAATATCTTTTACATTGGTATTTAAATCTAAAATCTCGGGTTCTAAAACTGCTGCAGCATTTGTTTTATCAAAGTTCAATACAAAACTAAATGTAGAACCTATATGCTCAGTGCTTTTTACTTGTATGTTTCCATTTTGTCCTTCAACCAATTGTTTAACGATTGCCAATCCCAAACCTGTACCTCCAAAAATTCTGGAAGTACCGCTTGTTGCTTGTTGAAAATTTTCAAAGACTTTTTCTATTTTACTTTTTTTAATTCCTATACCTGTATCGGCAACGGAAAATTCAATGGTAACGGCATCATCTGTTTCTTCTAATAAATGAATGTCAACGGTTATTTTTCCTTTATTAGTAAACTTAATTGCATTACTTAATAAATTGAGTATTATTTGATGCAATCGTACAGGATCGCCAACTAAAACTTCAGGAATATTGACATCGTAATTAGTAATTAATTTTAAATTTTTCTCCTGAATTTTGGTTTCAAAAAGATGCAACATTGCTTTTAAAGACAAATTAAGCTTAAAAGGAATTTTCTCAAATGTCATTTTTCCAGCATCTACTTTGGCTAAATCTAAAATATCGTTAATCAGAACAATTAAGGCATCACCACTCATTTTTATAGCGGTTAAATATTCTTTTTGTTTGGCAGTTAAATCTGTTTTTAAAACCACTTTCGTAAAACCAATTATAGCATTCATTGGTGTACGTATTTCGTGACTCATATTTGACAAAAATTGTTGCTTGGATTGCACCGCTTGTTCGGCATTATATTTGGCTTTTTCTGCTGTTAATTTAGCATCTTCAGCAATACTGGTGGCCAATTCTGCAAAAATTTTGGCTTCGGTTAATTCGCGTTCCAAACGTTTTTGTTCTGTGATGTCTCGAGCAACCAAAACAGCACCAATAATTTTACCATCAGCTGATTTGTACACCGAACCATTAAATAAAACATCTGTCAGTTTATGATCTTTTATGGTAAGAGGAAAATCAGAGATAAATCCTTTTGAGAAAACTGCCTCGTAGCTTTCTTTTGCTTTATTTTTATCAGTAAAATAATTGATAAAATCAGAACCTATTAGTTTGTTTTTTGCAACATCCGTAGCTTGAACAGTGGCTTCATTGGTATCTGTAATTTTTCCTTCAGGACTAATAACAAATAATGGATCGCGACTGGCTTCAATAAGACTTAACGAATATTGCGATTCTGATTTTAATACACAATTATGTGCGTCTAATTGAAAAGAACATTCTTGATTGTTTTCAAAATTGGTATTCAAATTCGTTTCCAAATTCAATTTTTCATTGAATGGAACGGATTCCTTATCCTTAGTGTTATTCTTCATTTGATTGAATTAAATGTTCGCCAATATTTTCTAATGGATAGCGTCTTTTATCTTTCATTTTTTTGAAATGTGAAGGTGAAAGTCCGGTTACTTTTTTAAATTGACTCGACAAATGTGCCACACTACTATAGTTCATTTTCCAGGCGATTTCGGTAATGTTAAGTTCGCCGTAAATAATCAGTTCTTTAATACGCTCTACTTTATGTGAAATGATAAATTGCTCAATGGTAGTACCTTGAACTTCAGAAAATAAATTAGCGAGATAGGTATAATTGTGTTCTAATTTTTCAGCTAAATAATTTGAAAAATTAATTTTTAAGACTTCTTCAGAATGATGAATCAATTGAACAATCGTATTTTTAATTTTTTCAATTAAAATCGCTTTTTTGTCGTCCATTAATTCCAAACCGGAGTGTTGCAATCCTTGTTTAAGGAGTAATCGTTTCTCATTAGTAATGGTTTCCATAATTTCAATTATACCTAAATCGACCATAATAAAATGTAGACCAAGTTTTTTCAACTCGTCTTTAACTGCGATTTTACAGCGGGTACTCACCATGTATTTGATATATAGTTTCAAAAAAATAAGATTTTTAATTACTATCAAAGGTGACGTTTTAAAGCTAAATTTTGTTATACTTTAACTTAAATAAGTGGTACAATTCAGATGTTTTCTAAAGCAATTCTTTTCTTTTCTTTTAATTTTTTAAAGAATGACGGCGTTAATCCCGTGACTTTTTTAAACTGTTTCGATAAGTGCGAAACACTGCTATAATTCATTATGTAGGAAATTTGCGTAAGATTTAGTTCGTCATAAAGTAGTAATTCTTTCACCCGTTCAATCTTGTGTGCAATAATAAAATGCTCAATAGTAATACCTCTAACCTCAGAAAATAACTTAGACAAATACGTATAATCCAAAGCCATTTTTTCACTAATATAATCGGAATAAGTTACTTTAGGCAATTCATCAGAATAATGAACCATCTCAATGATGATGTTTTTAATTTTCTCTATAAGTACCGATTTTTTGTCATCCATTAACTCCAAACCCGATTTTAAAAGCATCTCGTACAATTGTGTGTGCTGTGCTTCCGTCAAATCTTGCATAATTTCAACGATACCTAATTCTAAAATAACAAAGTGTAGCCCAAGGGATTCCAGCGCATCTTTTACCACTAATTTACAGCGGAGACTTACCATATATTTTATATAAAGTTTCATTGTTGTACTGCTAATGTTAATTTATTAGTAACTAAGAGGAACCGCTATTCTTCGTAACCACTTTTTATAATGGTAGATAGCATTTTAAATTTTACATTAGCATTAAAGCAATGTTTGGCATGTGCAGGAATAATAATCCCTTGACCTAATGAAAGTTTATGAGTAATTTCATTTATAATTATTTCCGCAGTACCGTCAATAATTTGAATATAATTATCAAATGGTGAGGTTTTCTCAGCCAACTCTTCACCAGCATCAAATGAAGAAATCGTAATATTACCCGTTAATTTCTTTAAAATAGTTTTACTTAAAACGGCATTAGGAATATATTGAATGATTTCTACAATAATATGCTCCTGTTCTTTTTCTACTTCTGGAGTTTCCATATAGATTGGAATACCTCTTAAGATTCAAATTTCGCAAAAAGCGATGGCATTGAAAAAGAAGTACCTCTACAAAGGTGGTGATTAATATTGGTTAAAGTACTTTATAAGTAGTTAATTTATAAAAAATGGTATAGATCTAATCATTGTTAACACACGAAGGGATTCAAGCAGTAGCTAAGGTATAAATGTTCGAAAATAATACTTTTATTTCCACAACTCGAACCAAAAGACCTCTTATTTTCATAAGAGGTCTTTTTATTTATTATAATAATCTAAAAAAAAATAAAATTTTGTTTTATTAATAAGACGATTCAGTTCTGTTTCTTTTAATTGATATTTTTTACTTGTTTTAATCTTAATCATTTTCAACTCAATTATTAATCTTTGAATTTGGAAATAATCATGCATTATAAAAATTATATCTTTTGAATGTATTCTATTTAATATTCTTTTAGATTCTGACACTTTACCCAATTGAAACAAATTTATAGCTTTAATCAAATCTAATGCCTCAATATAACCTTCATCCAATGAAAAATCAGGTAATCTTTTATAATCCAATTCACAAATTTCAAGCACTTCACTAGCTTCTTGAGGCCTTTCAATTAGATTTAAAACATCAGCAAGTATAAATTGAAAATATGGGAAGTTGACAAACTCTTTTTTAGATTTGTTTAAAACATAGGCTTGTTTTAAACTTATACTAATCCATTTCTCTAATTCAACAGAATCATTATTTAAATAATTTTCTAAAATATTTGAAACATATAATCTTGCTAAAGGAAAGGGATGAATCGTATTTTCATCAAATTTAATTGAATTTATATATTTAATTAAAGTACTTCTTTTATTATCTTTTGAAAGTGCATAGCCCAAATACAATAAACAATTTCCAAAAAGTAACGATTCTTTGTTCTTTTTTTGCTCTAAATATTTTTTTAAATGTAAATTATAACCCGAAGCAAGTTTATCAATGAATGGGAATCGTTCAAAAAAATATATTTGTGCAGATTTATTTTTAGCCAAAAAAGTAGAAGTACTTGCTAACAAACTATCGTTTTTAAGTAGTAACTTTGCAAGATTCTTGCTTGCATTATGATAATTTTCATCTAATCCAGAACCATTTGGTGTAATTGAATAAAATAATTTAATGTATTTGATATCTTTAGAATCAACTTCTAAAACTTTTGTGTTGTTGTATTTCAAAAAATCTTCATAGTTTTCAAAACCACAATACTGTGCTAAAAAATTTATGGAAGAATTAGATATTTGAACCCCATCATTAATAAAGCCAAATAATCTTCTTAATGTTTGTGCGCTAATTTTTATTGACGTTATTTCAAAAATATCTACAGATAATTGCTCACAATCTTTAGAAAATAAAATTTCATCACCATAACGAAGTTGGATTTGGTGTTTTAAATGTTGGTATTGCATTGATTTTGCTTATTAATTAGTATTCAAAATAACTAATAATTATTGAACAACATTAAATTCAATAATAGAAAAGTAACAACTATTTTGGTAAGAATTGTTATATAATCGAAAAGTTGTTCCAGAAGATAACCATAATGGACCCTCTTTAAAAGCAGAATATGCTTGATTTACGTAAAAATTATTTTTAATTCCATTAATTTCAAAACCATTTCCATTTTGTTCGTTATTACATCCCATAGATTCTATTTTCCAAACCTTACCATTTGGAACAGTTTTTAGAGAGGAAAATTGTGTTCCGGCTCCATATTCTGCTGAAGCTATATTAAATGATTCCGTTATAACTCTATTAAATTGTAAGTTTCCTTGAGCGAAAATACTATTTATCCCTAATAATAAAATTGCTGTTAAAATTATTTTTTTTTTCATTTATTAAGTTATTTATTAAAAGTAAATTTTTACTTGACCATTTGCTCCCTTACCTCCGCTAATAGATGACCAACTTGAATTTGTTGGTTGAGCTCCTCCTCCTCCTCCTCCTGGAAAAATACCATTTATTGTAGTATTCCCTGATGGGCAATTCCATGCTGCTCCACCTAAACCTCCATTTCCTGCATTTCCTCCTTTAGGACAATTATTACTATTATTGTAACTCATTCCATTTTGACCATTAATATTATATCCAGCTGTTGAAGTTCCTCCTATTCCTCCAGAGCCTGTTGAATTATTTGTAATTTGAGTTTGACCATTTCCACCACCTGTGGCGCTTATTAAATTTCCAACACTACTTGTTTGCGCAGAACCACCTACTATTACATCAAAAGAAGTTCCAGGCACTACTTCAAAACACTGATAACCGTATCCTCCACCTCCACCAGCTCCTGCACCATAAATTTGTGAAGCGTTACTTCCGCTTCCACCTCCACCCCATACTTCAATACAAATAGTTGTTACACCAGGGGGCACTTTCCATGAATAGGTTCCAGGAGTAGAAAAAACACCTGGTGAATTAAAAATAGAAGGTGTTTGAGAATTAGAAAAATTATTAATTGTATTGTAATTACTATTATTCCCTATACCTATTGCTTCTATTTTCCAAACCTTTCCATTAGGAACTGTTCCAGAACTGACAATGTTTAAAATCTGATTTAATTGTAATTCAGAATTAGATAAATTAAACTCAACAATAGAAATAGACACTGCATCTTGACCAAGTTGAACTAACTTTCCTGCAGGCACCCAATAAGGTAATGAAATATCAGAAGAAAACTTTATGGGTTTAGAATCTATAAATAAAGTAGGATTTAATTGCGAATAGCAAAACTTCACAACAAATAAATATATAAATAATACAATTTTAAATTGCTTTTTCATGATATGTAATTTATAATTAAAACCCTTTAATAGTATATAACAATGTTTTATCAGAACTTCCTGAAGAAGATGAATTGATTCCAAACTGTTGCCAATTTGATCCATCGTAAAAATAAAACCCAATAGGTGCAGTATTTTGAAAAACCAAAAGGCCAGTTGCAGGTGAAGAGATAGCTAATCTTTGTGTTTCTGTTAAACTAGGTAATAAAATTCCTTTACTTTCAGACTGAATATTTAATATAGCTGAAGTTTGAACAGTTGAAGTGCCTATTCCAATACTACCATTTGAATTGATTAATGTTGATGACGCCTCCCAACTTGAACCATTATGTCTTAAAGTTTGACCAGAAATTCCAGAAACCAATGGCCCCGCTGGACCTTGTGAACCTTGTAGTGAAGTTAAAAACTGTGATTCAGTACCGGTATTTCCCGCATTCAACCATATTTGATATGCTGATAATCCATTAGTTCCATTTGTGCCATTTGTCCCATTACTACCTGGAAGTCCTTGTATTCCTTGAGAACCCTGAAGTGAACTTAAAAACTGTGATTCAGTACCGGTATTTCCCGCATTCAACCATATTTGATATGCTGATAATCCATTAGTTCCGTTTAATCCATTTGTGCCATTTGTGCCATTTGTCCCATTACTACCCGGAAGTCCTTGTATTCCTTGAGAGCCCTGAAGTGAACTTAAAAACTGTGATTCAGTACCTGTATTTCCCGCATTCAACCATATTTGATATGCTGATAATCCATTAGTTCCATTAGTTCCATTTGTCCCATTTGTCCCATTTGTCCCATTTGTTCCATTACTACCCGGAAGTCCTTGTATTCCTTGAGAGCCCTGAAGTGAACTTAAAAACTGTGATTCAGTACCGGTATTTCCCGCATTCAACCATATTTGATATGCTGATAATCCATTAGTTCCGTTTAATCCATTTGTCCCATTTGTTCCATTACTACCAGGAAGTCCTTGTATTCCTTGAGAGCCCTGAAGTGAACTTAAAAACTGTGATTCAGTACCGGTATTTCCCGCATTCAACCATATTTGATATGCTGATAATCCATTAGTTCCATTTGTCCCATTTGTCCCATTTGTCCCATTACTACCCGGAAGTCCTTGTATTCCTTGAGAACCCTGAAGTGAACTTAAAAACTGTGATTCAGTACCGGTATTTCCCGCATTCAACCATATTTGATATGCTGATAATCCATTAGTTCCGTTTAATCCATTTGTGCCATTTGTCCCATTACTACCTGGAAGTCCTTGTATTCCTTGAGAACCCTGAAGTGAACTTAAAAACTGTGATTCAGTACCGGTATTTCCCGCATTCAACCATATTTGATATGCTGATAATCCATTAGTTCCGTTTAATCCATTTGTCCCATTTGTCCCATTTGTCCCATTACTACCCGGAAGTCCTTGTATTCCTTGAGAGCCCTGAAGTGAACTTAAAAACTGTGATTCAGTACCGGTATTTCCCGCATTCAACCATATTTGATATGCTGATAATCCATTAGTTCCATTTGTCCCATTTGTCCCATTTGTCCCATT
>JBFYPW010000065.1:0-11961 GCA_041303115.1 Flavobacterium sp. | reverse complement strand
ATTTTATTGACTACTGAAGCGTCAAAAAACGAATAATTTGGTAAACCATACCAATTGATGCCTTGATTTTTAATTCCTAAGTCAGCATTCCAACTTATTTTTCTATTTCTGCTACCATAAGTTGCGTCCAATGCATTCATATAAAAATTATTGTCTAAAATTACTCCGCCAATACCACCTTGTGAGGATAAATGTTGTAGCAATCCGCCCACATAATCGGATTTACTTAATTGGTGTGTCAAAAATACTTCCGCATTTGCTGTACCATAATTTCCAGCACCTAAAGAAACATAATTAGAAAAACCTTTTTCTTGTGTTTCTTTATCCACGTCAGCCGCTTTTCCTTTAGAAGGAATAAATGTTGAGGCCACTGGAAATGAAAAAATTTGAAATTTGATAGGAATTTTTGGTTCTATCACTTCTTCCTCCACTGCTGGTGATTGTTTTATTTTGAACGCATCCGAAATGGTTGGTGTGTAGGGTTTTACAATATTTACCACTTCACTTCCAATGTTTTCGTCTTTCTTTTGAGCAAAACCAACTTGAAAGGCTGAAAGGACGATGATACTAAAAATTAACTTCTTCATATTTGTTTTTTTTAACCGCAAAGACACTAAGGTTTTCGCTAGGTTTGTATTTTTTTTTAATTTTATTCTTCGTAATTGAAAATTCGTAAATCGTAATTTAATTTACTTCGTTACTGACGAATTCGTTTTGGCTTCTGCTGCTTTTATGGTTTCTAATTCTGATTGACATTCTGAAACTACATCAGGAAATTCAGCAAAATTATCGATGATACTTTGTAAAATTTCAGTAGCTTGAAAGCTATCGTTTAATCCGTAATAGTTTTTCGCCATTAAAACCAAACTTTTTGCTCCAAAATATTTATAACCTGAATACGTACTCGAATATTTTTCAACCGATTTATTTGAGGCTTCAAATTTTTGTTCTTTATTTTTAAAATAAGCGTCATAATATAAGGCCTCTGCTGCCAATTCGCCTTTTGCTATTTTTTGTAATTTAGCATAAGCATCTTTTGCTTTTGCGTCGTTATTTGTTTTTATAGCTGAACGTGCTATAATAATCTGTGCATCACTTTTAATCTTATCATCTGTTTTTTGATTATTTAACACTTTGTCTGAATACAATTCCGAATTAGTGAAATCTTGTTTTTCATAATAACATTTCATTAAGTTAGCTTTTGCAAACGTAATGTTTTGCGGATATTCTGCATCTGTTTCTAATTGTTTCAAAACTACAATTGCTGCATCACAATTTTTTTCTTTCAGATGAATCTCAGATAAGCGAACCAATGCTTGCTCTGTAAATTCGTTTCTAGCTTGTGCAATTACATACTCGTAATGAGGAATTGCATTTTTTTCTAATGCATCAGCAAAATACAATTGTGCCAAGTAAAAATGGACTTTCAAAGCGTGTAATCCATTAGGAAACTGCACCAAATAACTTGTAAATCCTGATATGGCTTGTTTGGCATTATTTGTTAAGTATTTTTTTTCTGCCGATTCATACATATCATTATCTAATTCTGCATCGGAAACTTCAACAAAAGAAAGTGTTTTTACCCAAGCAGCATATTCAGGTATATTTCCATTTGCTTTGTAAATATTTTTTGCTGTTGAAACAGCTTCTAATGATTCTGGCGAATTTGGAAATTCTGCTACCACTTTTTTAAATTTTGTAAGTGCAGCATCATCTTTATCCGTGTTATAAAAAATTAAACCTTGCTTTAAAATTGATTTTGCTATATATGCGCTATTTTTATGAGTATTAATTAAAACATCAAATGTAGCAATGGCTTTATCATTTTGTTCTTCAACTGTATAGGTATTGGCCAATTCATATAAAGCATCATCCATAAATTGCGATGTTTTATACGTGGTTACAAACTTATTTAAATCCTCAATTTTCTTTTCATTTTTATTTACAAATCCATAGCTCATACCTTTTTGAAATGCAGCATAATCAGCATCAACGCATTTTAACTCAATAGCTTTGTTATAAGCATCCATAGCTGGCCAATATTTTGAAGAAATATAATTGCAATCTGCCATACGTAAATACGCATCCGTTAATCTAACTTTATCATCTTTACCTTTTAAAATAAAAGCATTAAAGTACGGAATGGCATTTTCATATTCTTTAATTTTAAAATAAGCATAGGCTAAATTATATTCCGCAGTTTTACTTTCTGGAGTTTCTGAAGCTGCCGCATCATTTAAAAATTGTTTATAGGTTAAAACAGCTTCTGAAAATTGGTCTAAACTATACTCACATTCTGCTTTCCAAAAAGTAGCACGAGCTGTAATTTTTGCCTCTTTATTTTCAGTTAATGATTTTTTAAATAACATGTAAGCCTCTTGATACTTACCATCAGTATAGACTTCTAGCCCTCTGTAAAAAGTAACTTTTTGGTATGCCAATTTATTTTCAGGTGTTTTATTTTTTTCTAATAAATTTAAAGCTTCTGTATAATTTTTAGAAGTGATGAATGAATTTATTAATAAACTTTTTAACTCTTGATTATTAGGATTAGCAGGATATTTTTCTAAAAAAGATTTTAAAACTTCGGGAGTTGAGACATATGGATTTCCAATTTCATAACTCAACTTGGTATAGTTTAATGCGGCATCTTCTTGAATTTTAGCATCAAAATTCATTTCCGAAGCCGTTTTAAATGCATTTAATGCTTGCTGTTTTTTATCGGTATTTAGATAACTTTCTGCTAAATGATAATAGGCATTTTGTGCTAAAAAATCATTTCCTTCAATAATTTTATTGAATTGTAAAATGGCACTTTCATAATTTTTTTGTTGGTAAAAAGCATACCCTAATTGGTAAAAATCGGTATGATTCCATTTGCTGTTTTTTCCTTTATAGGCTTGTAAATAAGGGATTGCTTTATCGTATTGTTTTAAATTAAAATAACTTTCTCCTATAATTTTCGATAATTCACTTTTTTCAATTGCCGATGATTTTTTCAATTGCGACTCACCCAAATCAATTGCTTTCTGAAAATTCCCTAATTTAAAATTCATATCAGCTTGAAAGTACCCCATTTTTTCTTTGTACTTATCCTGATTTTCAACTTGTCCGAATAATTGGTTGGCTTCTTTATAATTATCGCTTTCATAGGCTAAATATCCTAAATAATATTTGGCCTGATTTCCATATTCTGCCGACTGAATTACTTTATTTAAATAATTAGATGCATCTTTATTTTTTTTAATTGAAAAATTGGCATAACCTCTCTGAAAGTTTGCTTTATCTATATCGGAATCCGCTAATTCAGGTTCAAAAATATTTTCATACCATTTTAAAGATTGTGTATAATTTCCTTCCGCAAAATAATATTGTGCGACTTCAAAATAAGCCAAATTTCTTTTTGTACTTGTTGGATGATTTTCTATAAAAGATTCCATTAAAGCATCCGCATCTTGCTGATTGGTTCTTATAGCGCAATTGGCAATAAAATAATCACAATCAGAAATAATTTCTTC
The DNA here is from genome assembly GCA_041303115.1 of Flavobacterium sp. Classification (GTDB taxonomy): domain Bacteria; phylum Bacteroidota; class Bacteroidia; order Flavobacteriales; family Flavobacteriaceae; genus Flavobacterium. Next base: position 8,443 of record JBFYPW010000065.1, on the reverse strand, counting down.
AGATTCAACGGCATTTTTAACTCTTTCAAATAAAATTTGTGCCGCTTGAAACTGCTTTTCTTTGTATAATTGAATAGCTTTATGATATTCTGGATTTTGATTTAAATATATGGCAGATTGCTGAGCTGTACTGCTTTGCGAAATAAAAAGAAATGCTAAAAAAAGCGTTTTGATACCGTTCATAATTGAATTCATTTTAAGTCCCAAATATATCAAAAGGATATGATTAAAAACGCAAAAATTATCTTAAATATTGTAATTGTAATTATTTAGTTGAATAATTTTGTTTAGCGATGAAATGTTTATATTTTTACAGAATAAATTATATTATTATGAGTCAAACGATTTTATCCCTAAAAGACGTTTCTATATACCAAGAAAACAATTTAATATTATCTGATATTAATTTAGAAGTTCAGAAAGGTGAATTTTTATATTTTATTGGAAAAACGGGTTCTGGAAAAAGTAGTTTTATGAAAGTGCTTTACGCCGATTTACCTTTAAAAGAAGGCGAAGGAACAATTGTTGATTATAATTTAAATACCTTAAAAGAAAAAGACATTCCGTTTTTAAGAAGAAAAATTGGAATTGTATTTCAGGATTTCAAATTATTATCTGACAGAAGTATAAAAGAAAATTTATTGTTTGTTTTAAAAGCTACTGGCTGGAAAGACAAATCTGAAATGGATGCACAAATTAATGAAGTTTTAGAAAAAGTTGGAATGGCTAATTTAGTTTCTAAAATGCCACATCAATTATCTGGTGGAGAACAACAACGTGTTGCCATAGCAAGAGCCTTATTAAACGACCCAGAATTAATTTTAGCCGACGAACCGTCTGGTAATTTAGATCCTCAAACGAGTATCGAAATTATGGAAGTTTTAAGAAATATTAATGCCAACGGAAAAACGGTAGTAATTGCTACGCACGACTATGCTTTATTATTGAAATATCCTGCAAAAACATTAAAGTTTGAAGACGGAAAAGTATATGAAGTCGTTCAAAAAGCTGTGTAACAAATTTTAAAATTTAGATACTAATCCTTAAACTAACTAAAACAATAAAAGCTATGAATGAAGTTTTAAAAAGTAACGGTGTAAAATATGGAATTATTTTAGGTGGTGTAGGAATACTTATGCATCTAATAATATATTTACTTGGTGGAATAACCGAAGAAAATGCAATTACAGGAGGTGTAATTCAATTTGTATTTTGGTTGGGTTATTTAGGTGTTAGAATTTTTCAATGTATAAACACCAAAAAGGATTTCAACAATTCTATCACATTTAAAGAATTGTTCACTACATTGACAATATCTATTACTATTGGAATTTTTATTTCTCAATTATTTACTTATTCTTTGAATAATTTTATTGATACTGATTATGGTACAGAAATGAATGAGTTTATGAATAAGCAACAAGTTATTGCAATGAAAGCAATGAAAAATTTCACTGAAGTTTCAAATCAAGACATTAAAGAGGTTGCAAATACTGACAATTTTTCTATAATTAAAACTGGACAAGCTTTTGTAATGTCTATTTTAATTAGTTCAATTATGAACTTAATTCTAGCAGCCATATTTAAATCAAAAACAAACCCATTAAACGAATAAATGAATATATCATTAGTAATTCCCTTATTAAACGAACAAGAATCGTTACCCGAATTATCAAAATGGATTGAGAAAGTTATGACGAGTCATAACTTTTCTTATGAAGTATTGTTTATAGATGATGGTAGTACTGACGCTTCTTGGCAAACTATTTTAGACTTACAAAAGTCAAATTCCAACATTAAAGGAATAAAATTTTTACGCAATTATGGTAAAAGTCAAGCCCTACACGCTGGATTTGCGAAAGCATCAGGTGATGTAGTTATTACTATGGATGCCGATTTGCAAGATAGTCCAGATGAAATTCCAGAATTGTACGATTTAGTTCAAAATCAAGGATTTGATTTAATTTCTGGTTGGAAGAAAAAACGCTATGATTCTGTAGTATTTAAAAATATTCCATCAAAATTATTCAATTGGGCAGCAAGAAGAATTTCGGGTGTAAAACTTAACGATTTTAATTGCGGTTTAAAAGCTTACAATAATGTAGTAATTAAAAACATAGAAGTTTCTGGTGAAATGCACCGATACATTCCTGTTTTAGCTAAAAATGCTGGATTTTCAAAAATTGGTGAAAAAGTAGTGATTCATCAAGCCAGAAAATATGGAAGTTCTAAATTTGGTATCGATAGATTTGTCAACGGATTTTTAGATTTAATTACCATTTGGTTTATTTCAAAATTCGGAAAACGTCCTATGCATTTCTTTGGATTACTTGGAAGTTTAATGTTTTTTATAGGATTTGTTTTAACTATATATTTAGGAATCGATAAGCTTTTCATACATAAAACAGCACGTTTAATTACAAACAGACCCGAATTTTATATCGCCTTAACTACTATGATTATTGGAACACAATTATTTTTAGCAGGTTTTTTAGGCGAAATTATTTTACGCACCAAAAGCAACGAAGAAAGATATAAAATAGCCGAAATAGTATAGTTCTAAGGTCACAAATTGTGACCTTAGAAAATAAAAAAATTACCGCAGATTCGCAGATTTTATAAAATTATTAAAAAAAAATCTGTGAATCTGCGGTTAACAAAAAAATAAAACAATGCACATAGAACAAAACATATTAAATCAAGTAAACGAATGGCTTACGACTACTTTCGACCAAAACACACAAACTGAAATTGAAGCCTTAATGACATCTGATCCAAAAGGTTTAGAAGATGCTTTTTATAAAAATTTAGAATTTGGTACAGGTGGAATGCGTGGCGTCATGGGTGTTGGAACCAATCGTATAAACAAATATACTTTGGGAAAAAACACACAAGGCTTGTCTAATTATTTGCGCAACTGTTTTCCAAATGAAGATTTAAAAGTTGCTATTGCCTATGACTGTAGAAAAAACAGCGATACATTAGCGAAAATAGTAGCCGATATTTTTTCTGCAAATAATATTAAAGTGTATTTGTTTTCTGAATTACGCCCTACTCCAGAATTATCATTTGCCTTAAAACACCTAAATTGTCACGCTGGAATTGTATTAACCGCATCCCACAATCCACCAGAATATAACGGATACAAAGTATATTGGCAAGATGGGGGACAAATTGTACCACCACAAGATGGAGAAATTATTGCTGAAATTGAAGCATTAAAATATAGTGATATTAATTTTTCAGCTAACGAAAGTTTAATTGAATATATTGATGAAGCCCTTGATGAAGCCTTTATTAATTCAACAATCGAAAATGCCAGTTTTAATACGCCAAAATCAGCTAAAGAAGATTTAAATATTGTTTTTACACCTTTACATGGAACTTCTGTAAAATCAATTCCTGCCGTTTTAGCAAAAGCAGGTTATACGAATGTAAACATTGTTGCAGCACAAGAAATTCCTGATGGAAACTTTCCAACCGTAAAATCACCAAATCCAGAAGAACCAGAAGCGTTAGCTATGGCTTTAGCATTAGCAGATGAAGTAAATGCTGATATCGTAATTGGTACGGATCCAGATTCGGATAGATTGGGCGTGGCTGTTAGAGATACGAATGGTAAAATGATGTTACTAAACGGAAATCAAACTATGGTAGTGATGACGGCATTTTTATTGGAACAATGGAAACGTGCTGACAAAATTACGGGAACAGAATTTATTGGTTCAACTATTGTTTCTACTCCAATGATGCTTGATTTAGCAAGTGCTTACGGAATTGAATGTAAAGTAGGATTAACAGGTTTTAAATGGATAGCAAAATTTATTAAAGACTTTCCAAATCAGAAATTTATTGGTGGTGGCGAAGAAAGCTTTGGGTTTATGGTTGGTGATGCAGTAAGAGATAAAGATGCCGTTGCAGCAAGTTTATTAGTATGCGAAATTGCAGCTCAAGCCAAAGCTTCAGGAAGTAGTTTATATAAAGAACTGATTAACTTATACTTAGATTTTGGTTTTTATAAAGAACATTTAATATCTTTAACTAAAAAAGGCAAAGAAGGTTTAGTAGAAATCAATCAAATGATGATAGATTTACGAGACAATCCAATGCAAACTATAAACGGACAACGTGTTGTTTGTATTGAAGATTACCAAAGCACAACGGCTCGTGATTTAATTAATAATGAAACGTTTGATTTAGACATTCCAAAATCGAATGTGTTAATTTATTATTTAGAAGATGGCACTAAAATTTGCGCCAGACCAAGTGGAACGGAACCTAAAATTAAATTTTATTTTAGCGTCAATGCCATTTTAGAAGAAGCAAATGATTTCGAAGAAGCCAATAGATTTTTAGATACCAAAATTCAGAATATAATCACTGAAATGAAATTAAACTAATGGATCAAAATTTAAAAAAAATAATTCCTTTTGCTTTAAAGTATAAGAAAAATGCCATTTTAAATGTTGTTTTCAACGTTTTTTATGCATTTTTTTCGACTATATTAATGGTTTCTTTAATTCCAACTTTAGATGTATTATTCAAACAAACTGAAAAGGTCATAAAAAAACCTGAATATTCTGGGATTGCAGATTTAAGTAATTTCGGACAAGAATATTTAGCCTTTTATATTACAAAATTAAACGACGATTATGGAGCAAAATATGCTTTACTGTTAGTAGTTGGAATTGTAATTGTAACTGCTCTTTTAAAGAATATTTTCAATTATTTAGCTTCTTTTCAAATTACCATTCTTAGAAATGGGGTTTTAAAAGATTTACGTGAAAAATTATATAGTAAGATTGTGCATTTGCCTATCTCCTATTATTCTGATCAAAGAAAAGGAGATGTTATGACAAAAATGTTAGGTGATGTGGGTGAAGTGCAAAATTCTTTTTTTCAAATTTTAGAATTAGTTGTCAGAGAGCCTTTAACTATTGTCTTTTCAATATTTGCAATGCTTGCAATAAGCGTAAAATTAACTTTATTTGTATTTATATTTATTCCTATTTCAGGATTGATTATATCACGAATTGGAAAAAATTTAAAAGCAAAGTCAATTCGAGCACAAAATGAACAAGGGATATTTATTTCAACCTTAGATGAAACCTTAACGGGATTAAAAGTAGTTAAGAGTTATAATGCTGAAAATTCTTTTATACAAAAATTCAATGATTCTTTAGATAAATTGCTTAAATTAACAACCAGTATAGCTAATAAAAACAACCTTGCTTCACCGATGAGTGAATTTTTAGGAATCGTAACAATAGCTGTTTTACTATGGTTTGGTGGAATTATGGTTTTAGAAGATCTTTCGCTTAAAGGTACGCAATTTATTGCATATATGGGGCTTGCTTATACGATTTTAACACCAGCTAAGGCTATATCAAAAGCATCGTACCAAGTAAAAAGTGGTTTAGCTGCAGCAGAAAGAGTTTTTACGTTATTAGAACAAGAAAATATGGTCGTTAATAAACCGAATGCGTTTGTGAAACATACTTTTGAAAATAAAATTTCTGTAAAAAACATCAACTTTGCCTATCAAGACGAAAACGTATTGAAAAACTTTTCATTTGAAGTGGAAAAAGGAAAAACAATTGCTTTGGTTGGACAGTCGGGTTCAGGGAAAAGTACTATTGCCAACTTATTAACTCGTTTTTACGACATCCAAGAAGGTTCAATTGAAGTGGATGGTGTAGAAGTAAAAGATTGGGATATGCACGCTTTACGTGGTTTAATCGGATTGGTTACTCAAGATTCTATATTATTTAACGAGTCAATAAAAAATAATTTATTAATTGGAAAACCAAATGCTACGGATGAAGAGATTATCGAGGCTTTAAAAATTGCTAATGCCTATGAGTTTGTAGCTGCTCTTCCTAATGGAATTGATACCAATATTGGTGATGCTGGTGGGAAATTATCAGGTGGACAAAAACAACGTTTGTCTATTGCGAGAGCAGTATTAAAAAATCCACCAATTATGATTTTAGATGAAGCGACTTCTGCGTTAGACACAGAAAGTGAAAAATTGGTTCAAGATGCGTTAGAAAAAATGATGCAAAACCGAACTTCTATTGTCATTGCACACCGATTATCAACCATTCAAAAAGCAGACAACATTATTGTAATGCAAAAGGGTGAAATTGTAGAACAAGGCAAACACGCGGAATTAATTTCGAAAAACGGAACGTACGCCAGGTTAGTAGCTTTACAAAGTTTAGAATAAATTTATAAAGGAAAATATTCTGATACTTTATTGTCTTTTAAATCAACTACGTGATAGTGGATTTTATCTTTTTTATCGAATTCGCCGTTTTTGTTAGCGTCTTCAATAGTTCTAAAGTAAATTTTATTTGCAGATTCTACATGTTTCCAATCTATTAATTCCTGTAATTCTGTAGAAATTTTAGTGAAATTTTTTCCTAATTCTGTACTAATATAAAGCGATTTAATATCATTAGAATCAATCAAACCGTCTTGATTGGTATCGGCATCAGCCAAAACATACACTAACATTTTGTTATTTTTTAGATACGAAACACGCTCAATTAGCATTATTTTATCAGTTAATACCTGTAACGAATCAGCTCCAATTTCTTGAAATTTTAAATTTTGCAAATAACCCGTTATCTCGTTTTCCATTGAATTAGAAACATGAAAACCTGAAACACCTTCATAAGCAGAGGCGCTTTCATAACTTCCTTTTCTATTAATATCGCCAACGGTTAAATTTCCAATAGCATAAACCAATACATTACTGCCTTCAAATTGAATAGGTAAATCAGCAACCTCTAACTTAGTGGTGTCTTTTTGTAATGATTTGGCTTCTTTACCCGTATATTTTACTTTTGGTTTGGCCTTTTCTTCTTGACAAGAAAAAATCATCACACTCGACGCTAAAAGGATATATATATAATTTTTCATAGTTTTTTGTTTGAATATCAAATATACTAAATTCTAAATCATTTAGTTTTAAAAATCTGTCAAATCTGTGTTCCCAACATTAAATTCTCATACTTAATTTCAAATTAAACGTTCGTGTGGTTAAATAATTTGGCACACCGTATTGTGTTTTGGTATATACATCTCGCACCCAAGTATTGGTTATAGAGTTTTGATTATTAAACATATTATAAATTTCAAAACCTACACTAAATTCGGAAAAATTAGCTAACCATTTTCTATGGCCACCCAATTTTGCATCTTTAAAAACATAAGAAAATCCAGTATCGGCTCTTCTATAATCGTTTAATCGTGTTTGATATAAATAGGGATCTGCATAAGCAGGCGAACCACCAGGTAATCCAGTATTATATACCAAATTTAAGTACATTTTTAAACTTGGAATATTTGGCATATAATCTTGAAATAAAATAGCAAATTTCAATCGTTGGTCTGTTGGACGGGCAATAAAACCTTTACCACCTTGATTTTCTTCTGTTTTTAAATACCCAAACGTAAACCAAGATTCTACGCCAGGAACAAACTCACCATTTAATCTTCCGTCAATTCCATATACATAAGCTGTGGCGTTGTTATTTGCTTCATATCTAATTCGTACATTATCTATGGTATACGCATTTACATCTGTCATCGTTTTGTAATAGGCTTCACTAACTAATTTAAAAGGCCTGTTCCACAATTGAAAACTATAATCGTGTCCAAAAACAAAATGTATTGATTTTTGATCTTTTACATTCGGATTTACAGAACCATCGCTGACTCGTAATTCTCTATAAAAAGGAGGCTGATTATAAAAGCCGACCGAAAAGCGAAAAACCATTTCTTTATCCCAATTTGGTTTTAAAATAAATTGTGCTCTCGGTGAAAATGTAAATTGATTATTTCCAGAAACACCATTGTTAGAAACCATCCAACTTTGCCCACGAACTCCAGCATTAACATAATAAGTATGCGAACCAATCATCCCTTCATAATTCCAATTTAAATAAGAATTGAATCGATTTATGGTGGTGTTATTTTTAGCACGAACATTTTGGTATGGTGCTAAAGGTCCAAAATATGGGTTATAGGGTTGGTCATTTATATATTCTAATTCTGGATTTGGTAATGAAAATCCAGCGGAATCAATAACTTCCCACTCTACTACTCTATCTCTAATGTTTTCGAAATTATGTTTAAAACTCCACTCAATCGCATTGTCGTCATTTAATTTATGATTTCCCTTTATTTCATTCGTTACAATTAAAGCATCTAAATTATTTCTTGCGTGATTTAATTGCGAACCAATTCCACGAGAAAAAACTACGTTTCCAAAGGTTTCAGAACCAATATTTGCATCTACTTCACCCAAACGATATTGTGCTAAAATGTCATAATATTCTTGTTCTACAGTGTGATATATAGATGAAATATGTTTGTATTTATTATTTTTATTAGGTTCATAAACCGATTTTAAAGCACCAAAAAAGGTTGTATA
>JBFYPW010000064.1:0-12250 GCA_041303115.1 Flavobacterium sp. | reverse complement strand
GATCTCCAAAAACAACATTAATTACGCCGTCTGGAACGCCTGCTTCTTTAAATACATCTATAATAATTTTTGCAGAAAATACTTGGCTATCACTTGGTTTCCATACCACTACATTTCCCATTAATGCTGCACTGGCTGGTAAATTTGCAGCAATTGCAGTAAAATTAAAAGGTGTTACAGCATATACAAAACCTTCTAAAGGTCTGTATTCAACTCTATTCCACATATCGGAATTAGAAGCGGGTTGGTCGGCATAAATTTGCGTCATAAATTCTACGTTGAAACGTAAAAAGTCAATTAATTCACATGAGGCATCAATTTCTGCTTGGTGTATGGTTTTAGATTGTGCAATCATCGTTGCAGCATTTATTTTTGCTCGGTAAGGTCCAGCAATTAATTCAGCAGCTTTTAAAAAGATTGCGGCACGTTGTTCCCAAGCCATATTTGCCCATTTCGTTCTGCTTTCTAATGCATTTGAAATGGCTTTTTCTACGTGTGATTTTTCAGCTAAATGATACGTTCCAACAATGTGTTGGTGATCGTGTGGAGCCGACATATTTCTGATGTTTCCAGTGAAAATTTCTTCTGAACCAATGTATAAAGGCACATCAATTTTTGAATTCCACATCGTTTTATACGCTTCTAAAACTTTAGTTTTTTCTGAAGAATTTGGTGCGTAGCTTTTAACTGGCTCGTTTACTGCTTTCGGTATATTAAAAAATCCTTTTAACATGTATTAGATTATTAGATTATTAGACAAATTAGATTTATGGATAAAAATCTTATACAAAAGTACAAATGATAAATTGAATTCTAAAATAAATTATTACCCAGAAAGTTTCGGTTTATTTAATTAATCGCAAAAGGAACAACTAATTTAAAAGTAGGAATTTGAACCTTAAAAAAAGTATTATTTGAGAAATTTGCTATGGTATAAAAACCACTCATAGCACCTATAGTACTTTTTAACATACATCCTGACGAATACACATATTTTTTACCTGGGGGAAGTATAGGTGTTTGACCTACGACACCTTCACCTTCAACGGTTTCTATGTTATTTAGCGTGTCGAAAATATCCCAATGGCGGGCTTGTAATTGTACCACATCTGAACTTAAATTTTCTATAGTAATTTGATAGGAAAAGGCATACAACATTTGTTGCTCTTTATAGTAAATGCCTTCGTAGTTTGTAATGACCGAAATTTTGATATTACTTGTAATTTGAGTAACCATTTGTAATTTCTATTAAATAAAAGTTATTGAAATAGCAGTGGAAAATTAATTCTTAATATCCGTGCTATTTGCTCTTCCTATACCGATAATTCTATCGTAACGTTCTGCGCCACCACGGTAATATACTAAAACGATGTACTCATTTTCAGTTTGATAAAAATTGCCATCAATCGCATTTTGTTCATCAATTTTTCCGTTTTTATCTACTAAAGTGTATTGATAATTAGTAAATCCTTGTTTTAATAATATAGGTTTTTCAAATGTTTTTGTATCGGTATTATATTCCATTTTGTATTCATCTGAAATTTGATAGTTGTTAAACATTCCCGTAACATAAATTGATTTTTCTAACGGATTTACATCTGAAGCCAAACCAAAATACACCCAAGAGTAATCAGCTTCAATTGTATTTTGTGTGGCATTTAAATTATTCACAAAGAAATTTCCGTTTATGTCAGGGAAATAGGTGTAAATTTTATTTTTTCGTTCTTCGTTTGTGTATAAAATGGTGTTGTAAATATCGCCAGTAGTTACTTTAAAAACTGAGTTAGAAGCCCCTCGAATATTTTTGTTTTCGAAATTTAAAAACTCATTTCCTGCCCAAAATTGAGTTTCTTTATTATATCTGTAAATGAGTTGTGTACCAATTGTATATTGTGGTTTGATGTTATGAATAGCAGCATTCAGTTTTCCGTTTTGAAAAATAGAAACCTTAATATTTTCCTTTGGATTTTGTAGTGGTTTGTCTTTATAGTCTATAAAAAATTCAATATTTTGTTTTTTGTTTACAGTTTCCATATCGCGAGAACGTCTGATTGTAATGCCTACAGCCGTATCGTCTTCATAAATAATAAATTTTTTTGAAAATACAATTTCTTGATCTTCATCGAAAATTTTTACAATATAATTCCCGCTTTTAATAATTTGATTGAATTTATTTGGAAAACTCAACGTGTAATGCGAGTAAATTTGCAAACAATTTAAGGAGTTTTGATAGTTTTGAATTCGTTGATTGTCCAGACCATTTAAATATTCGTTTTTTAGTAATTGACTTGGTGTCCAATCGTAATTGTATTGCTCAATACTGTAAAAATAATCTGCTTCGTTACCGTATAAATCATCAAATTGCAAATCGAAATTTTCACCCAATCTAAAAAACGGAATGGTATTGTTTACATTTTGTGAAAAAGTAACCGTTTTAATATTGTAAGGTGGAACGACTTCTTTTTCTTGCGAAAACACGAAAGTGGCAGCTAATAAGATAAATATTTTTAATAATTGCTTCATAGATTTTATTTTCAATTCATAAAGATATAAAAACTAATCTAAATATAATTATTTATACACCACAGGAATAATTTCGCCTTTTGCCAAACAAAATTTTTCAACTAAATTAGAAGGAATAGTACTTGTGTAATCTACTTCTTCTACATGGAAACCAATGCTTCTTAATTTGTCAAAATAATCTCTTCCATACACTCTAACGTGGTCATATTGTCCAAAAATTTTAGCACGTTCTTTTTGGTCTGTAATTGAATCATCTGAAAAAGTAACGGCTCTTTTTAAGTCCTGTGGAATTTGAAAAATTCCCATACCGCCAGGTTTCATTACTCTGAATAATTCTTGCATCGCTTTTGTGTCATCGGGAATGTGTTCTAAAACGTGATTGCACAAAATCATATCATATGAATTATCTTGAAACGGTAAATTGCAAATATCTGCTTTTATATCAGCCAATGGCGAAAGTAAATCGGTAGTAGTATACTCTAAATTGGCTTGTTTTTTAAAACGTTTGTAAAATTCTTGTTCAGGTGCAAAATGTAAGACTTTTATTTTTTCTGTTGAAGTAAAAAAGCGGGTTTCATTTTGAAGATATAACCATAATAAACGATGTCTTTCTAAAGATAAAGTGCTTGGCGATAATACATTATTTCGTTGTGTGCCGTATCCATAAGGCAAAAACATTCGAAAACTTTTACCGTCAATTGGATCTGTAAATTTATTTCCTTTTAATAAAAAAGCAATAATTGGTCGTGCCACAATACTTAATCTAATTAAGATAGGACGTGGAATGGTATTCAGTATAAATTTAAATATTTTCTTCATTTTTCATTTTTATGTTGAACACTTCAAGAGTAAATAAATCTTGAAGTTTTTTTAGTGTAAGTAAGATATTACAATACTAAAGGCACACTTCTCAAGCCGTCTTCTTCGTTACTTACAATTCCTAAAGCTTCATAAATGTATGCGAAAGTGGAAAGTAATTCTGGTTTTCCGTTTACTATAGCTACATCGTGTTCAAAATGAGCGGAAGGTTTGTTATCGGCTGTAGTAATTGTCCAACCATCTTTATGTTGTACGATGTTTTTTGTGCCTAAATTTATCATTGGCTCAATGGCAATCACCATTCCGTTAACTAATTTTTTTCCATTTCCACGTTTTCCATAATTAGCTACTTCTGGATCTTCGTGCATTTTTCTTCCTAAACCGTGTCCGCATAATTCACGAACTACTCCATAACCGTGACTTTCACAATAGGTTTGAATAGCATATCCAATATCTTCCACACGGTTACCCACTTTGGTTTCTCTAATTCCAATGTATAAAGATTCTTTAGTAACTTGTAATAGCTTTTTGGTTTCTTCAGCCACTTCACCTACCTCAAAAGTATAAGCGTGATCTCCGTAAAAACCATTTTTTAAACTTCCACAATCTACAGAAATAATATCACCATCTTGTAAAGGAATATTGTTTGGAATACCGTGAACCACTTGCGTATTTGGACTCATACATAACGAATTCGGAAAACCATACATACCTAAAAATGCTGGTTCCGCACCGTGGTCGCGAATAAATTCTTCTGCTAATTTATCTAAATATAGTGTGGTAACTCCGGGTTTAATTTCCTTTGCAATCATACCTAATGTTTTGGAAACAATTAGGGCACTTTCACGCATTAATTCTATTTCTTCTGCAGTTTTTATTATAATCATTTTCTTGAAATTGAGACTACAAAAGTAAAAAATTAATCCGGATTTGCTATTGTTTTAAACAAATCGGCATTGGAAACATAAAATCTATTTTCGATTGAAATTTTCGATAATTGTGCCAGAACTAAATTGTTTTCTCGTGTATTAATTAAAAACAAAGAACTTTCTCCCATATTAAATAATCGTTCTTCGGAATTTAATAATGTTGAATTGTCTTTTACCAAGTCTGTAATTAAATTTTCTTGTCTTATTAAAGATTGTATTTCAGCTTTTTGCGAATCAATTTTGTTCATTAATTGTTCTTTTTCAAAACTTAATCCAAATTTTTCTGATTCAATTTTTTGCTTGGTTAATTTTAAGCTTCCACGTTCTTTTCTTAGAAATAGTGGTATAGCAAAATTTACTCCAAATTTATAATCCTGAAATCGAAATTCTTGAAATTGGTTTGGGTTTGATAAATAATTATAGCCCAAATCTATTTTTGGTAGTAATTGATTGGCTTTTAATTTTCTATCTACTTCAAGCATATTAATTTTATAATTGATAGCATTTATTTTAGGATGATTTTCTGTTTGAAAATTTATTAAGTTCAATTCATTTGTGTTTAAATACTCTTGAATATTTTTAAATAAATTTATTTCTGGATACATAGTTTCTTCTAATTCAATTGGCACAGCATTGTTTGTCCACAAAAAATTAGATAATTCTAAACGCGCTTTTGTTAGTTTTAGTAGTGCATCTTCTTTGTTTAATCGTCTATTTTTTACGATAATATTTGCTTCTACACTGTCAATTGCAGCTTTATCGCCTTGTTCAATTAAGGTTTTAATACCGGTTAATCGTATTTCAGCATTTTTTAAATAGGTATCGTATAATGTAAATTCTTCATAATTTTTTTTCCAATTAAAATAGGAAATAGCTGCTTGGTGCAAAACTTGAATGGCTTGTAATTTTCTTTCAGCCACACTCAAATTAATATTAATTTTTGCTTTTCGTAAATCGGCCATTCTTTGATTAATAAGAAAACCTTGTAAAAGTGGAATGGAAATTCCTGCATAATTTAAGCCATCTGTTGGCGTGTTGTTTTGCGGATTTAAAAAAGAACCTTCGTTGCTTTCAAAACCCCCTTTAAATTCTATTCCGTACCAAGTTGGAATTTTAAATCCACCATTAAAAACAGAATAATATTTTTTATCACCGAATTCTTTATTGTTAAAATCGGCTTCTAATTTTGGGTCAAATGCACCTCGAGCCATTAATAAATTTGCTTGCGCTTGCGAAATTTCTAAATCTGCAATTTTAACAAGTGGGTGAAATTTTTTCACCATTCCTAAGTATTCGTTAAAGGACATTTCACTTGTTACTTGAGCACTAACAAAATTAATAGTGAAAAAGAATAATAAATAAAAGGTCTTCATTTTTGTGTTATTTTTCAGAAACATCTTTACTTTTTTCTTTAATTGTTTTGTAATAGTTTGGTGGAAACCCATTAAGAGTTCGCCATACTTCGAACCAAATTGGCACTTCATTTAATAATGCCATAGTTTGTGCTCCAGAACCTATGCTTAATTGTTTTGGCCATTTATGTTTGTCTTCTTCATCTGGCGCAATTAAAATTCGGTATTTCCCATTTTCTGAAATAAAATTTTCAATAGCAACAATTTTTCCTCCAAAAGTTCCGTAAGATAAATTTGGCCATCCTGAAAATACAATTGTTGGCCAACCATCAAACCAAACTCGTACTTTTTCACCTTTTTGAATTAAAGGAAAATCATTTGGTGTAACATACGTTTCTACTGCAATATCATATTTTGCTGGCATTATACTCACAATCGGTGTTCCTTCTTTGATATTTTCGCCTAATCCAGATTTTAATGCACGGTTAACATAACCATTTTGAGGTGCAGTTATGTAATACATTCCGTTTCTTATCTTGTAATTTTGATATTGGTTTTCTAATTTGTTTACTTGCGCTTTTGTATCGTATTTATTGCTTTGTGCTGTATATTGATCACTTTGTGCTTTTGAGAATTTCTCAGAATACTCGGCATTAATTCGACTAATTTCTACTCGTGCATTTATCAATTCGTTTTCGCTACTTAATAGTTTATTTTCTTGTGTGATGATTTTTGCCTCTATCTCTTGAAGTTTTAATCGTTTTTCTTCTACATCGGTCAATGGTTTTAACCCTTCTCTATTTAATTGAACGGCACGTTTAAATTGTGTATTGGCAATTTTTATCTGTGTTTTTATAGCCTCTAAATCCATACTATCGCTTTTTATTTTAAGAATAGCTTGTTTTATTTTGTTTTTGGCTTGCTTTGATTTTAAGTTTCTTTCATTATTTATTGCGCCCATTTGAGAGTCTAAAGCGCCCACTTTTCCTTCATAAGCATCAACAGCATCAACTTTAGCGTCTCTTTGATTTTTTGTATTTTCTACCAAATTTGGATCTAAATAATCTTCTTTGATTTCCGATATAAATAATATAGTATCGCCTTTTTCAACATAATCACCTTCGTTCACATACCATTTTTCTATTCTTCCCGAAATTAAAGATTGAATGGTTTGTGGACGCTGATTTGGTTTTAAGGTTGTCACCGCACCAGAACCAGATATGTTTTGTGTCCAGGGTAAGAAAATAAAAATAACACTTACTACTGAAAAAATAATTAGTATTTTGTTCAGTATTTTATAATGCTTTGGATTATTAAGCTCTTGTACGGCACTATGCTTTTCTAGATTAGAAGCTGGAATGCTGTTTTTATTTGAAATATTTAGCATAATTATATTTTTTTGATATCGTTACTAATTTTACCTTCACTTAACGTGATAACTCGGCTACATTTTTCTTTAAAATGAGCATTTTTAGAAACGGCTATTATAGTCCATTTTTGATCTTTATGTAATAAGAATTCAATAATTTTTTTAGCAGTATCCGAATCGGTTTTGTCTAATGCATTTTCAAAAAATAAAATTCTTGGTTCATTAATAATACTTCTTGCAATTAATATTTTTTGCATATTCGATGACGAAAGTTGTTTGCCATCTGAAGTTATTGGTGTTTGTAAACCTAAAGGCAATGTTTTTATAAATGAGGTTAAATCTACACCATCTAAAGCCCATTTTAATTTACTATTTTCTATTTTTTGGTTAAATGTAATGTTGTCTAAAATTGTGCCTTCAAATAGTGATTCGCCATATAAAATACTACCAAAATGTTTGCGATAATCGTTTATATTTACTTTGTTGTAAGTATCGTCATTGATAATAAAATGACCTTTTGTTGGCTGTAATAAACCACTCAATAATCGGATTAAAGTTGTTTTTCCTGAACCGTTTTCTCCTTCAATTATAATTCTTTCACCTTGATTAATTTCCAGGTTAATATCGTGTAAAACATTTTCATTTTCAAACTCAAATTTAAAATCAACATTTTCTAAAGTAATAGATAAATTAGAAAAGCAAGAATTATTTTCAATTGCTGTTTCACCATCTTGTTCTAATTCTAAATCGGTAATTTGTCCAATTTTTTCTACAGAAGTAAGCACATCGTAAAACGTTTCTAAACCTAAAATTATTTTTTCAACCGAATTAATCACTAATAAAATAATAATTTCAGCAGCCACAAACTGACCAATATTCATTTGCTGATTGATTACTAAAAAGCCACCAATAAGAAGTAAACTAGACGTAATTATTGCTTTAAATAGTAATAATTGCGAAAACTGTCTTTTTATAACACTAAAATGTTTTTCTCTGTACCCTAAATATTTAGTTACCAAACTATTGTTTTTTTCTAAAGCAAAATCAAGATGATTTGGGTTTTTAAAACTAAAATTATTTTTTGCTAATTCTAATAACCAATTGGCTACTTTGTATTTCGATTTTGATTCTTTTAAACTAGTTTCTAAACCAGGTTGGTATGAAAATTTAAATATTAAATATAATAATATAGTAAGAAAAATTCCAAATAAAATAAAAAATGGATGGTATAATGAAAGTAAAATGATTCCAAAAAATATTTGTAAAAATGCGGAAGAAAAATCAATTAAAAGTTTTGAAGTTCCTTTTTGTATAGAAATAGTATCAAAAAATCGATTTGCCAATTCAGACGTTTGCGAATTATGAATTTCATTAAATTTTAATTTTGGAATTCTGTATGCAAATTCAAACGAAGAGCGTATGAAGATTTTTTGTTGTAAATTTTCTGATATACGTAGTTGCATTAACGATAATATTCCAGCAAAAATTACGCCTATTACAACTAAAACCACTAATACTATCCACGACACGCTTATTCTTCCTGCTTGAATGAAATTAATTATTGCCTGAATACCAAGTGGTAAGGATAAACTTATCAACCCTGAAAAAATGGCGTATGAAAATATTTGTACAATATCTTTTTTGTCTAATCTTAAAAGATTAAAGTATCTTTTTAATGGTGTTAAATTTTTCATCTTAAAAGGTTTTCTATTAAATGTATATAAAATTCAGAAGGGTTTACGTTTTCATTACAATTTGTAATTGTTTTTAAATGATTTTTTAGAAAATGCTGATGTAAAGACCCTTCAATTATCGAGGAAACCAAGCTTTTTGCAAAAGGGTAGTCAGGATTTACATCCAAAATCATTTTTTCAATTCTATAATTAATTTGTTTGTAAATTAAGAAAATGCCTTCTTTGTTTTCTTCGTCAACGTTTTTACTATATAACGTTTTTGTAAATTCTTCAATTATAATTTTGTTTAAAACGGCTTCATTAATATGTTCTGTTTTGCTATCATCTTCTATAGACTCTGTAATAATTAGTATGGCTTTTTTAAGTTTTTCAAATTTATCATTGATATTATTTGTAGAAAAAACCAAGCGATATTCTATCCAAGCCCAATACCAAGAAGATAAATACACCAATAATTTATGTTTGTTTTCAAAATATCGGTAAATAGAACTTTCGTTCGAACCAATTTTTTCGCCCAATTTTTTAAATGTAAATTCTTCAAATCCAATTTCATCGATAAGTAAAATACTATTTTTAATAATTTTTTTCCCTAAATCAGACGTTTCAGGATCTTTTACATACGTTTTTGGATTGACTTGTATTTTTATATTTGCTAATAAATCTTGCATAATTTAGTCTAAATTTGTTTCTTTTTCTCCTTTGAAATCAAACGAATAAAGTAGTACTATGTTTAAAAAGTCTCTACCTGTTTCATCATTAATTTTATAATCAAATTGATAAATATAACCTGTTTGAATGGCTAAATTTTTATTTATGTCAAAACCACCACCTAAAAATAATCTATTTCTTTCAAAAAAAGGTTCGTTATTTGTAAAAAATAGTTCATTCCATCCAAGTAGAAAATATTCTTTTTCTTTGCCTTTAAATATTGGCACCTTTGCGCTTAATCTATATCTAAATCTGTTTCTATAGCCCAAATTTGTATATCGTTGTTCTGCTCTGTATCTATGCTCAACACTCATAAAATTAAATGGATTTTTAAATACTAGCTGAATCCAAGTTCTTATTTCTTTTTGTTTTATAGGTGTGGCAAAATCGCCATTTTCACTATATGTATTATAATTTCCAAATCCAGAATTTACATAAAAATTTGGTTTTATTTTGTAGGTTATTCCAGTTTTTACTTCATAATAATGAAAATTATCATAGAATTTTAAACTTCGCAACTGACTTTCAGCAAACACTTGCCATTTATCGTTAATTTTTAAGTTAATATTTGTTGTGCTCCAAGTTCCTAACTCGTTTTGAGAATAACAAAATGTGTGATAAAAGATAAATAAAAGTAAGCTATATCTCATATTTATAATTTAATTTTAAATCCAAAATTTAAATTTAATATATCTGTCTGGTTAATTTGCAATGGATTTTTTTCTATATCTAAATACTGTAAATGATCTAAACCTTTAATTTGATTTGGTAAAAAATTAAAATTATTGTTATCAATATATAGTTTTTCTAATTTTTTTAATTTATTAAAATTGTTTGGTAAATGATCAAGCTTATCGTTTGATAAATGAAGTGATTTTAAATTAGGTAGTGAGGAAAGTACACCCATATTTTTTTCTAAATTAAAATAAAGTTCGTCATTTAAATAAAGTTCCTCTAAATTTAATAAGTTTTTATATTCTTTGGGTATTATTTCAAAATCATTTCCACTCAAATCTAAAAACTTCAATTTCTTTAATCCACCAATTTCAATTGGTAGTTCTTTCAAGTGATCATTTTTTAATATTAAATATTCTAAATTAGTAAATTTTGAAAAGAAATTTTTTTCAAATTGTATGGTTTGATTACTTAAATTCAATATTTTAATATTTTCTGGATTTTTTATGGCTTCTTCTAAATTTGTTGGTTCAGAATATATTTTTAAACTATCCAATTTTTGTCCGAAACTATTTATGCTAATCATAAACATAAATATAATGCTAAATATAAATTTCATAGTTTTTTTAATTAGTTTTAATACTATAGCAAATATACACTCAATATTGATAGTAATACTATTAATATTGAGATTTTAACTAAAATTTATGAATTTTACACAAAAAAACCATCGCTAAGATGGTTAATTATTGAAGTTCAAAAAAGATTACTCTTTCTTTAATTCTAATTTTTCGGCAAAGTAATCACAAAAATCGGTCATGGCGCCAGCCATTTTTTCATCGCCCGTAGCGCGTTGAAATGTATCTGTCATTGCGACTAAAGTTTGATGAAAAAATATTTTCATTTCATCTACTGGCATATCTTTTGTCCATAAATCAATACGAAGGGTTTCTTTTGCCTTCGCATCCCAAATGGATAATAAAACCGTTTTGGCTTCTTCGTTATTTACGCCACCGTCTTGTGCAGTCCAAGTTAATTTTTCGGGTACATTATTTTCGTCTAATGCTATGTTTACTTTAATTTCAGATGTTTTGCTCATTTTTATTGGGTAAAAGGTTTTGGGTAAATAGTTAAAGGTAACAAATAATAGAACTCTAATTACTGTTTTTTTGGTTTGTATTTCGATTTGTTAAAAATAACGGTTGGTTCAGTTTTTAAAAGTTGGTCTAAAGTAACCTCGTTATTTTCCATATAACTTTTTACAATTTGCCAACCTAACCACTGACCAATTCTCCCTGGCGATTCTCTATCTATTTCCAAATAGAATTTAGTAAAAGGGCCGTCTTCAATAAAACGTTGGTAATTTTTAATATTATTATCGTATAGTAGTTTTTCGTCAACTAAATAACTCCACATTTGAAATTCATTTTCTATACAGAATTTTTCTTGTATTGCTGTATATCCAATTTTTTGATAATTAGGCGTTTCTGGAAGTAAAAGATCTTTTAAATAGTGTAATTTTCCATAGTAAATCATTTCACTAATTAATGTTTTGTCTTGTGAAGGCATTATTTTTCTGAAAGCAAAATTAGTTACCAAATCGGGTAGTATTTGGTGTGGCTCTAAGTTGGCTTTTTGATATTCAGCAAACGGTTCATAAAATTTGTGATTTTTTCCTAAATAGGTATCTAACGAAATTAAAATTAAATCGTTCGTGTAAAACGCTTTTTTATCAATTAAAACTTCATTAACTAAAGTAATAACTCTTGGTGTTTTTTCTTCAGGAAAATAATATTTAATGCGTGAAACTAACATTTCTAAATCGTCTTCAATTTTTGAATTATCCGAAAATTGTTTCGAAACCTCTACATTTAATTCTTTAAAAATAGGATCGTTTAATTTGGCATACCAAATTGAATCTGGAAATTGTGTTGGAAATAAAAACGGATATTGATTTTTTAATTCAGGTAATGTTTTTGGAGTAGCTGCAGCATATAATTTATCGAATCGTTCGATATTTAAATCTACTGATTTTTTAATGTCTACTATTTCAATAGCATCATTTTTTTTACACTGAATGAAGCAAAAAAATGAAATTAGCAAGAATATTAATTTTTTCATCGTATGAAATTTACTATTTTTATCAAAAATTATTCAACTGCAAATATATAATTATATACC
>JBFYPW010000063.1:0-12300 GCA_041303115.1 Flavobacterium sp. | reverse complement strand
ACGAATTTGGATTGGAAAAATTTAAAGAATTTATTCACTTCGGATTAACGTCTCAAGATATCAACAATACGGCTATTCCGCTTTCTACAAAAGAAGCATTTGAAAATGTGTATTTGCCAAGCTTAATAGCGATTGTTCAAAAATTAAAAGAACTTTCTGTAGAATGGGCAGCTATTCCATTATTAGCTCGTACGCACGGACAACCGGCTTCGCCAACGCGTTTAGGAAAAGAAATATTAGTTTTTGTAGAGCGTATTGAAGAACAAATGCGTTTGTTGTTTAATGTGCCTTTTGCAGCTAAATTTGGTGGCGCAACGGGAAATTACAACGCGCATAAAGTAGCCTATCCAAATCACGATTGGAAAGCTTTTGGTTCGCAATTTGTGGAAGAAAATTTAGGATTACGTCATTCGTTTCCAACTACACAAATTGAACATTATGATCATTTTGCTGCCTTTTTTGATGCATTAAAGCGAATAAATACGATTCTAATCGACTTAGATAGAGATATATGGACATACGTTTCAATGGATTATTTCAAGCAAAAAATCAAAGCAGGAGAAATTGGTTCTTCAGCTATGCCACATAAAGTGAATCCTATTGATTTTGAAAATTCAGAAGGAAATTTAGGAATTGCGAATGCTATTTTCGAACATTTATCAGCAAAATTACCACTTTCAAGATTACAACGTGATTTAACAGATAGTACCGTTTTACGTAATATAGGTGTGCCAATTGGACATACGCTTATTGCCTTTGAATCAACATTAAAAGGGTTGAATAAATTATTGTTAAACGAAGTAAAATTTGCTGAAGATTTAGAGAAAAACTGGGCTGTTGTGGCAGAAGCCATTCAGACAATTTTAAGAAGAGAAGGCTATCCAAATCCTTACGAAGCACTAAAAGATTTAACAAGAACCAATACGGTTATCAATAAAGATTCCATTCATGCGTTTATTGAAACGTTGCAAGTTTCTAACGATATTAAAACAGAATTAAAAGCGATTACACCAAGTAATTATTTGGGGATTTAATTTTTCATTCAGAATCTGGTACTAATAAAAAAATCCATTCCAATAAATCGGAATGGATTTTTATTTTTCAGACCTGACAGGTTTTTAAAACCTGTTAGGTCTAATATTATACTATCTCGAATAATTCGGAGCTTCTTTAGTTATTGTAACATTGTGTGGATGACTTTCGCTAATTCCGCTTGATGTTAATCGTACAAATCGGCTGGTTGCTTGTAAGGTTTCAATGTTTTTTGCACCACAATAGCCCATTCCAGCACGAAGTCCGCCAATAAATTGTTGCATACTTTCGTTTAATTCGCCTTTGTATGGGACACGACCTACAATTCCTTCTGGAACTAATTTTTTTACATCATCTTCTACATCTTGGAAATATCTATCTTTCGAACCTTCTTTCATAGCTTCAACAGAACCCATTCCTCGGTACGATTTAAATTTTCTTCCTTCAAAAATAATAGTCTCTCCTGGAGATTCTTTCGTACCTGCTAACATCGAACCTAACATCACACAAGAAGCTCCTGCAGCCAACGCTTTTGGTATATCTCCAGTATATCGAACGCCTCCATCAGCAATTACAGGAATTCCAGTTCCTTCTAATGCGGCAGCCACTTCTAAAACGGCAGAAAATTGAGGAAAACCAACACCAGCTACTATACGAGTCGTACATATAGAACCAGGTCCAATTCCAACTTTTACAGCATCGGCACCATTTTCAGCTAAATATAAAGCGGCTTCTGGTGTAGCAATGTTTCCAACCACTACATCTATTTCTGGAAATTTGTTTTTTACTTGTTTTAAGACATCTACCACACCTTTTGTATGTCCGTGTGCGGTATCAATAATTACAGCATCAACTCCTGCTTTTACTAAAGCTTCTGCTCGGTCAAGTACATCTGCAGTAACGCCTAAAGCGGCAGCTACTCGTAAACGACCAAATTTATCTTTGTTAGCGTTTGGTTTTTGTGTAAGTTTAGTAATGTCTCTAAATGTAATTAATCCAATCAATTTAAAATCGGCATCAACAACAGGCAGTTTCTCAATCTTACTTTCTTGAAGAATTTCTTCTGCTGCTACTAAAGTAGTTCCTTTTCCTGCAGTAACTAAATTTTCAGAAGTCATTACTTCAGTAATTGCTCTTGAGTTTTCTTTTTCAAATCGTAAATCTCTATTGGTAACAATTCCTTTTAAAATTCCTTTTTCATCAACTACTGGAATTCCGCCAATACCAAATTCTCTCATCGCATTTTTAGCATCACCAACATTTGCGGTTAAAGGTAATGTTACAGGATCTATAATCATTCCACTTTCTGCACGTTTTACTTTTCTCACTTCTGCAGCTTGTTGTGCAATAGTCATGTTTTTGTGCAGCACACCAATACCACCTTCTTGCGCCATAGCAATAGCCATCGCACTTTCTGTAACTGTGTCCATTGCAGCGGAAACAATTGGTGTATTTAAGGTAATGTTTTTACTAAATTTTGATTGAATAGAAACTTCTCTTGGAAGAATTTCTGAGTAATTTGGGATTAAAAGAACATCGTCATACGTTAGTCCTTCTCCTATAATTTTTGTAGTGTGTGCTTTCATGCTGCAATTGAAGTTAAATTGCGTGCAAATATATAAAAAAAAAGTAATTTTTGTTTAGTAAATAGTGAATAGTTTTAAATTTTTGAAAAAAAACCGCAAACTTAGTTTGCGGTTTTTAATAATTTATACTTGAAAAAATAAGATGTAAATTTTTTTATTTCTTACCTTCAAGTTTGTATAATAATTCAATATTTGTTTTCTCTACAGGAGTTAATTTATCTGTTATATCATTAAATTCTGGTTTGTACCAATTTTGTGATTTGAAATAGCTAATTAACTCAGGAGATTTGAAGATAAATCCATGTCTAGCAAAAATTTCATTTCTTATTAATCTAAGTTCAGATTTGTTGTATTTTGTTAATTCTGAAGCGTTTAACTTTTCTTTACTAGCCTCTGGATACTTTCCTGGTATATTTTTTGAAGAGTTATTCGAAGGATTTTCAGATTCATTTGTTGAACCCTCATCTAATTTTAAATCACTAACATTAGTTTTACTCAACTTGCCTAATAGCTTTAAGATATCATAAAATTCTTCTTTGGAAACAGATTTATTTCCCATAACATTCCATTTATCAGTGTACAATGCATATTGTAACATCCCGTTATTCTCCGGATTTTCTTCCTGATACATTATTGGAACAATATTAAATGTAGCTATGCTATAGCCATCATCAGATTTCCAATCAGCTTCTAACATGGGTATGTTTTTTCCTTTTACATAATCTGTAGTTTTAAATTTAATATTACTTATTTTACCTAATTCTGTTTTCCAAGAAAGATGGTTGTTAAATACATCTGTTCTTGTAGAATAATAAGAATATTGCTTGTTAAGTACCATAGTTTCAGCATCAAAAAAAATCCCGCCCTTTGATGAGGTATTGGGAACTTCTTGATAAGGAGTTTCAACAAATGCAGGGGAGCTTAAGCAATTATCAAATAATTTTGCAGATAATTTTTTTAACAGCTCCTTTTCAATTTTTTTTAAGTCTTCTTTTTCTTCATGTTTTTTACTATTTGATTCATTCTTGCCAGAACAACCAAAAATTGAAACCAAAATAAATGCTGAAATAATTATTAATATATTTTTTTTCATGTTTTAATTTTTTAATAGTTAATTGTAATTCAAAATCGCTGATCTAAAAATTAAATCTTTCACATTGGTGCCAATCAAGTAAAAGTTTGTAGCTAAAAGTTCTGCATTTTTTTATTAAATTTTATTTAGAAAATTTCTTTTTCAATTATTGAAAAAAAACAATAATTTTATATTCTAGTTAAAAGTTCTTCTTTTTTCTTATTAAACTCTTCTTCTGTAATCACTCCTTTTTCTTTCAAATTTGAAAGTTTTTCTAATTGATCAGAAATGTCTAAAGAATTATTGGAGATGGAGGGTTTTTTATTTATTAGTTCTATTCTTTTTAAACATTCTTTACGAATTTCATTTGCTTCATTTTGCTGGTCTCTTTTGAGAAAAAAACAATAAGGATTTTTATCTCCAATTGCGAATGCTTTTTGTGAACCTCTATAAGCTTCATTGCCAGAAATGATAAAAGTTATTGTAGCATCTGCAAGGCCTCGATTATTTTTTAATTCAATACTTTGTATTTGGGAGTAAAAAAAAACTACGGATGGTTTTCCGAAAAACTTATCCATAAATCCACCTACACGTATTTCAACTTGATTATCTGATAAAATAATTTTACGCCCTAATTTTCCAATTAATTCCATAATTAAAAATGCTTTTTTCTACTCGTTTGGCTTTTCGATTTCGCCCCGTTTATTTTAGTGGGTTCTGGTCTCCACAAAAGATATTAAAAAGCTAATTTAGAATGAAGTTGTGTCAAAAAATGACAAACAATATTCTTATATTTGAAATAAAAAAATGAGCACTTTTGATTTAACCTTCAAAATATATAATCTTTTAAAACAAAAAAATTATACAATTATACAATTACACGATAGGTTAACAGCTGATAATATAGAAATTTCAATTCGTACTTTATATAGAAAAGTCATCGCCATTCAAGAAGCTTTGAACGAAACAAACGAATATTTAGATATTGAAATTGATGATAGAAATGTAAATAATTATAGCGTCAAAACAAATAATCAAAATTTTAATCTTAAAAATAGTGAATGGATAGATTATATTAATAGTGTGGTGGTTTTTAAAAATAATTTCAATATTAAAAGAGATAGTTTAATAAATAATTTGTTTTTGAATAGTGTACATAAAGATGCTCCTCTTAAAACATTATTAATATCCTTACTAAACGAAAATTTAGACTTTTATCAAACTACTAAATTTGGAGAATTAATTTTGACGAAAAAATTAAAAAGAAACTTATTTAAATTTATATATTACTACACAAAAAATTGCATAGTTACTATTAGTAAATTTTCTGATTCTGTAAAAAACAACAAAAATATACCAAGTGTAATTGAATTTTTATTGCCTCTCAACATTATGTATCATAGAGGTAGTTATAATTTATTGTTTTATTCAGAGGGTATAAATAAAACGTATAGTTTAGAATTAGATATGATTGATTCAATAACATATGTCTCAGCTAACAAAAATTTTAAACTTAAAGATGAGATACTTCGAGATATTAATGATTATTCATTTGGTTATCATCCCTCTGTTGATAATAAAATTCATGAAATTAAACTCTTGTTTCCAACAAATCCAGGGGAACATGTTATGAATAGATATTGGCATAAAAGTCAAAAATTCAAGAAATTAAGCGATGGGACTATTGAACTTTGTTTAACATGTAAAATTGATATTGAACTTTTAGGATGGATTGGGTTGTGGTTGGATAATGTAAAAATTATTTCTCCACCAATTTTAAAAGACTTTTTTATTGAAAAAATAAATAATATTACATCTATTTATGATAAAAATAGTTTGCCAAATAATAATGGATAATTATTTGTAATTAAAACAGCCAATAATAATTAGACTATTTGTGAGTATTCCAATAAAATTGGATAATATAATTGGGATGCTTTTTATTTCTAATCCATAAAGCAGCCAAATAAAAGCACCTATCACAATAATTAGATGTGATGTTACAGAAATATCGGCAGCACTTTTTCTTTTATATATTTTATAAACCTGAGGCAAGCTTGACAAGCCCATTGATATTCCTGCGACAGAAGCTATGTATGCTAATAAAGTCATAATGAAGTGTTATTTTCTGTAAATAATTTAATGAAAAGCACCAAACAATTTAGTCGCTTCGTTATAGGCACTTTCAAAGCTCATTGGGCTGGTGTTGGTGTTTTCTTTTTTGGTGGTAAAATAAGACAATAACTTTTCGGTAGGCATATTTCCGGTTAAGTCGTCTTTAGCCATTGGACAGCCGCCGAAACCTTGAATGGCACCGTCGTATCTTTTGCAGCCAGCTTGATATGCGGCGTCAATTTTTTCAAACCATTTGTCTGGTGTAGTATGTAAATGCGCACCAAATTCAATATTTGGATATTTTGGTATTAAATTACGAAATAAATAATCAATAATTTCAGGTGTAGAAGAACCAATTGTATCAGAAAGTGATAAAATTTTCACGCCCATTTTAGCTAATTTTTCTGTCCAATCACCTACAACATCCACATTATAATGATCGCCGTACGGATTTCCAAATCCCATAGAAATATACGTCACAACTTCTTTGTCAGATTTGTCGGCTATTTCTAATATTTCTTGCAGTGTTATCAAACTTTCAGAAATGGTTTTGTGTGTGTTTCGCATTTGAAAATTTTCAGAAATAGAAAACGGAAAACCAAGATATTGTATTGCTTTGTGTTTTGATGCTGTTTCTGCTCCTTGCGTATTTGCAATAATGGCTAATAGTTTGCTTTGTGTTTGCGATAAATCTAATTGGTCTAAAACTTCAGCCGTGTCTTGCATTTGCGGAATGGCTTTTGGCGATACAAAACTACCAAAATCCAGCGTATCAAATCCAACTCGCAATAAAGATTGAATGTATTGCACTTTTTTTTCAGTGGGAATAAACGTTTTAATGCCTTGCATAGCATCGCGCGGACATTCGATAATTTTTATTTCTTTCATAGGAATGTCAAAGATAAGTAAAACTTTATTTTTTACAAATATGTTTTTTTTGGTGTTCGATTTATTAGATTTTGTTGTTAAAAAAAAATTATTAAAAATGTTTTTTTATTTATACTTTTGCACCACTAATTAAGTAAAAAATTATGGTTAAAGATTTATTTGAAAGAATACAACAAAATAAAGGACCATTAGGAAAATGGGCTTCACAAGCAGAAGGTTATTTCGTATTTCCAAAGTTGGAAGGTGAATTGGGCCCAAGAATGCAATTTCAAGGTAAAAATATATTAAACTGGAGTTTGAATGACTATTTAGGGTTAGCCAATCATCCAGAAGTTCGTAAAGCAGATACTGAAGCAGCAGCGCAATATGGTGCGGCTTATCCAATGGGTGCTCGTATGATGAGTGGACACACTAAGTATCACGAACAATTAGAACAAGAATTGGCTGCTTTTGTAATGAAAGAATCGGCTTATTTGTTGAATTTTGGTTACCAAGGAATTTTATCTACAATTGATGCTTTGGTTACCAGAAATGATGTTATTGTTTATGATGTAGATGCACACGCGTGCATTATTGACGGTGTTCGTTTGCATAGTGGAAAACGTTTTACTTACAAGCATAACGACATTGAAAGTATGGAAAAAAACCTTCAACGTGCTACAAAATTAGCTACCGAAACGGGTGGTGGTATTTTGTTTATTACGGAAGGTGTTTTTGGAATGCGAGGACAACAAGGTAAGTTAAAAGAAATTGTAGAAATGAAGAAAAAATACAATTTCCGTTTATTGGTTGATGATGCGCACGGTTTTGGTACACTTGGTAAAACAGGTGCTGGAGCAGGTGAGGAGCAAGGATGTCAAGACGGAATTGATGTGTATTTTTCAACTTTTGCAAAATCAATGGCTAATATTGGTGCTTTCGTAGCGGCTGATAAAGATATTATTGATTATTTAAAATATAATTTACGTTCTCAAATGTTTGCTAAAGCATTGCCGATGATTCAAACGATTGGTTCGTTGAAACGTTTAGAATTATTGCGTAATTCATCGGAAATTAAAGATAAATTATGGGTAAATGTTAATGCGTTACAAAACGGATTAAAAGAAAAAGGATTCAATATTGGCGATACAAACACGTGTATTACACCAGTTTACTTGGAAGGTTCTATACCTGAAGCTATGATTATGGTTAATGATTTAAGAGAAAACTACGGAATTTTCTTGTCAATAGTAGTGTATCCAGTAATTCCAAAAGGTATGATTTTGTTACGAATGATTCCAACCACAACGCATACATTAGAAGATATTGATGAGACGTTAACTGCTTTTGAAGCCATACGAGAGAAATTAGAAAACGGAACGTACAAAAAAATTGCAGAATCAACAATTACAGATAAATAATTTGAACAAATTATAAAAAATAAAGAGCGTTGATTGTTTCAACGCTTTTTTTTATTCATCTTATTTTGAGTTACTTAAAAGTGTAAAAA
The DNA here is from genome assembly GCA_041303115.1 of Flavobacterium sp. GTDB lineage: Bacteria > Bacteroidota > Bacteroidia > Flavobacteriales > Flavobacteriaceae > Flavobacterium. Next base: position 4,118 of record JBFYPW010000063.1, on the reverse strand, counting down.
AGATGAATTTTTCGTAATGTTGAATAAATATTCATAAAAAATGAATTTTAGGCTCAAATAAAATTGTTTTATCCTTTATGAAATGATATATTTGTCCGTTTTTAAAGAAAATAACTTAAATTAACTATAATGCAGAACAAAGGACTAATTAAATTCTTCGCAATTATTTTTACGATTGCTTGTATCTATCAACTTTCTTTTACGTTTGTTGCTAACGGAATTGTAAAAGATGCGAAAGAATTTGCGAAAGGAGATTCTCAAAAAGAATTAAACTACTTAAAAGATTTAAAGAAAAAAGACGTTTTTTTAGGCTTTACTTATGAAGATGTTGAGAAACAACAAATCAACAAAGGATTAGATTTAGAAGGTGGAATTAACGTAACGTTAGAAGTTTCTGTTAAAGACGTTTTAAAAACATTATCTAACAATTCTAAAAACCCAACTTTCAACAGAGCTTTAGAAAGAGCATCAAAAGAAAGAAGAGGAAATCAAGATTATTTAGATGCCTTTTTTGACGCTTTTGCTGCAGAATCTAACGGAACTATAAAATTGGCTTCAGCTGAAGCATTCTACAATAGAACTTTTGAAGAAATTCAGTTAAATATGACTGACGATCAAGTAAAAGTTATCTTGAAAAAGAAAGTAGCTGAATCTATTGAAAGTGCATATAAAGTATTAACTAAACGTATCGATAAATTCGGAGTAGCGCAACCAAACATTCAAAAAATTGGTGAAACAGGAAGAATTTTAGTAGAATTACCAGGTGCTAAAGATTTAGATAGAGTTGAAAAATTATTATCTCAAACCGCACAATTAGAATTTTGGGAAACTTTAAAACCAGAAGAATTAGGTAATTTCTTTACAGCGGCTAACGATGCTTTAAAAGCAACTGAGAAAAAACCAGCTGCAAAAGTTGCAGTTGTTGATACAACGAAAGCGGTAGATGCAAAATCTAAAGTAAATGAATTATTAGGTGATAAAAAAGATGCCGCTAAAAAAGAAGCAATAGATGCAGGTCCTATTTTTAACAAAGTAGTTCAAGTGCCTTCAAATTTATATGTTTTTAGAGAAAAGGATACAGCTTATATAGGTGGTTTATTACGTAAAGACAATGTAAAAGCATTATTAGGTAGTACTCGTGCAAAGTTTGCTTGGGGAAAAGCTACAACTGCAACACAATTATGTAAAAATTTCAAAGAAAAAGATTTAAATACAATAAAAACTAATCTTGCAAAAGAGAAGATTTTAATGGATGAGGCTTTGTGTGAATTATACATATTAAAAGATACTCCAGACGGTGTAGCTCCATTATTAGGTGGTGCCATTACAGATGCAAGTGCTGATTTTGACCAATTTGGTAAACCAGCAGTAAGTATGCAAATGAATCCAGTTGGTTCAAGAAAATGGGAACAATTAACAGGCGATATTGCTAAAAACGGAAATCAAGTTTGTATTGTATTAGATAATGTAGTGTATTCTGCAGCTACTGCAAAAGCAGCTATTTCTGGTGGACAAACACAAATTTCAGGTTCTTTCACATTGGAAGAAACTGCCGATTTAGAAAACGTATTACGCGCAGGTAAATTACCAGCTAAAGCAGATATCGTTCAAAAAGCAGTTGTTGGACCATCTTTAGGTCAAGAGGCTATTGATAATGGTATTTTATCATCTATCATTGGTTTATTATTAGTTTCTTTCTGGATGGTTTTCTATTACGGAAGAGCAGGTTGGTATGCAAATGTTGCATTGCTATTAAACTTAGTATTGCTATTTGGTGCCATGGCTAATTTTGGTTTTGTCTTAACCTTACCAGGTATTGCAGGTATCGTGTTAACAATGGGAACTGCGGTAGATGCGAATATTATTATTTACGAAAGAGCAAAAGAAGAATTAAGAGCTGGTTTATCATTAGAAAATGCAGTAACTACAGCTTTCGGATGGAAAGGAGCTATGCGTTCTATTATAGATGCGAATGTAACACACGTATTAACAGGTGCTATCTTATACATCTTTGGAGAAGGAATGATTAGAGGTTTTGCGATTACTTTATTAATAGGTATTTTAACGTCATTATTTACTTCAATCTTTATTGCTCGTTTCTTTATTGATGCGGATATTGCTAAAGGAAGAAGTTTACAATTCTCTACAAACATTACTAAAAATTGGTTTACAGGTTTTAACTTCGATTTCTTAAAAATCAAGAAATTTACGTATGCTTTTTCTTTAATCGTTTGTGTAGTTAGTTTTATTTCGTTCTTTACTAATGGTTTTGATCAAGGTATTGACTTTGTAGGAGGAAGAACATTCCAAGTGCAATTTGACCAAAAAGTATCTTCAGAGGATGTTACAAATGCGCTTTCAACTCCAGAGTTTTTTGACAAAGCGGAAGCGAAAACATTTGGTAATGACAATCAATTGAAAATTACTACAAAATTTAAAATCGACAAGCAAGGTGTTGAGGTTGATAAAGAAGTAAATGAAAAATTGTATGCAGGTTTGAAAAAATTCTTTGCTAAAGAAATTTCTTACGATCAGTTTACAAATACACAAGAAGGAAAACAATTTGGGGTATTACAAGCAATGAAAGTTGGACCGTCTATTGCTGATGATATTAAAACAAACGCATATTGGGCAGTATTAGGTGCAATGTTATTAGTTTGTTTATACTTAGTGATTTCGTTCAGAAAATATCAATATTCATTAGGAGCTATAGCTGCGGTGGCGCATGACGTTATTTTTGTATTAGGTATTTACTCTTTATTGTACAAATACATGCCATTCCACATGGAAATTGACCAGCACTTTATTGCGGCAATTCTTACGGTTATTGGTTATTCTATGAACGATACCGTAATTGTATTTGATAGAGTTCGTGAATTCTTAGGTGGAAAATCACATCATGGTAATTTTAATAAAATTGTAAATGATTCTGTAAATACTACATTATCTCGTACCTTAAACACATCTTTAACGATGATTATGGTATTAGCAATTATGTTTGTATTTGGTGGCGATTCAATCCGTGGATTTATCTTTGCAATGTTAATCGGTATTATTGTAGGAACCTATTCTTCATTATTTATTGCGACACCTGTATTAGTAGATACAATGTCAGCATCTGATAAAAAACAAATTGAAGCAGAGCATAACGTATAACGTTGTGTTATAATATAAGTAAAACGTCCCGATGAAAATCGGGACGTTTTTTTTATAAGTTATATGAAGAAATTATAAATGTTGCTGCTTTAAATAATCCACTGCATATCTTCCTTCATTAAATAGCAAATCTAAAATGGATAAATTATTTATGAATCCGTGTTTGTTATCAAAAACTTGAGTATACGGTTCTATTTGAGTGCAATCTTTTTTTCCATTAACTAAATAACGAAAATCAGTTTTATCAGTAACTTCATGAAAATATTCCTTTGTTTTCTCAAAAGGAATGGAAATTCCTAGAGCATCATTAATCCTTTCAAATATTTCAAAGTTTAGATCTAACATAAACTCTTGTTTCTTTTCAAATATGGGTTGTAAATCATCTATAAAATATTCGTAAAACGGAGAATTCTTATAAGCAGCTTCTAAAGATTTAAAATGGTTTTTTTGCCAATTGTAATGGTTGTCTATTTTGATGTCTTTAAAGTTGTTATTTGCATCGTTATGCTTTACTGATATGTTTAACATTTGAATTCCATTTGGACTATAAATGTACATTCGGTTTCGGTTGGTTTGCTTTTGAAACGTATCTTCTACTTCAAATGTAACCGATTCAGCATGAATCATCGCAATATAATGACTGATAGATGGAAAGTAAGTAGGGTAAATTAAAATATCATTGTTCATAATTCTATTGTAATGAAAAAAGAGTTGCAAACTAAATTACAACTCTTAAATTATTTAAAGTAAATCTGTTTCTTTTTTCTTTTTCTTACCTCTATACCAATCCCAAGCAAAATATGCCGCTAAAAGGAATAAGAAGTATTTGAAATACGATTCTGGTTGACCTTCTCCGCTAACTGTTGTGAAGAAACGTTCGGTTCTAAATTTATTTAGTAAACCTTTTGCATTCCAATCTAAACTCATCCAAATAAAAATAGGTTTACCAACTATATGATCTG
>JBFYPW010000062.1:0-12380 GCA_041303115.1 Flavobacterium sp. | reverse complement strand
ACAACCTAAGGTAATGACGTTGATTTTATTTTTCTTTAAAGACTTGGTTCTCATAGTATTTGTTTTGTTTCAGGGTGCAAAATTAATAAAAAAATGTCGCTAAACTTGAAGTAAAGCGACATTTGTGAAATATTTGTGTGTGATTTAGAAATTCACCACATACGTTAAAGTAATATTATTGTTTTTATTTCTAATTCTTGCTGTATCATTTAAGCCAGAAGTTAATAAGGCTTCTGTTCTTTCACGATTTTCGTTAGTATACGAAATATCTAATTTAGAATTTCCGAAATTATAACCTAAACCACTAGAATAACTTGTTACATCACCAAAAGCAGTTTTTATCTTGTAAGGACTTTGTTCGAATCGGTAACCGCCTCTAACACTCCATTGTTTTATTTTGTACTCACCACCAATTCGTAATTCGTAACTATCTTGAAGTTCGTTTTTGATTTGCGTGTTTAAAGTACTAAAAATGATTTCACTATTAGGTTTAAATTGTGTTTTTGCAAAGTTTTTTGAAATATAATCCACACTTAACAATCCTTTTTTACCAAACAAAACAGTAGCACTGCTTGTTAATATACTCGGTGTTTGAATTTTATAGGTTGGATATACATTGACAGCATTTGGATTTACAAATGCCTGATTCATAGTTGAATTTGAAGCATTATAATAATTTGTAGATATGCTTTGTGTTAATTCATCATTTAAGCGATACCATGTAGGCGTCTCGTAAGACAATCCTAAACGAATATTTTGATTTGCCTTATAAATGGCTCCAAAATTCATAGAAAATCCAGAACCGTATGTATATAATTCGTTGTTGAAACGTGCCGTGTCAATACTAAAACCGGTAGTATAAAATGCGTTTAAATTACTTTCATATAAAGAGGAAGATCTTAAATAATCTGTAAAGTGAAAATTCATATTCATACCTACATATAATCTGTCTTCGTATGCACCAGAAAAGTTCATAGTAAATTTTCCGTTATAACCTTTGGCTTGTATGGTATTTTTGTGAAAGTATTTTCCTCCACCTGGCACATTGGTATAATAATTATCAGTTGCGGAATCATAATCAATCAGATACGAATCGTAACCTAAAAGGGCTTGTTGGTCAATAAAATCTAAATCTTCATAATAATTTCCTCCAATATTCCCTGTTCTTGCATTTGCAAAACGTAAGAAATAACTGTCCATTGAGTTGAACGGATTTGTACCTTCACTTACAATAAAATCATCAAAATTATTGGCGTTTTCATAATTCAACCCTAAAGCAAATTTTTTCCAACCACTTTTTGCTTGATTATCATTAAAAACAAACACTGCACCCAATTGATTAATGTCTAATGAATTATCGTTTGATTTAGTATTTGTTCCAAAATAATTAGCTGTATTGCTCTTATTAAAGCTTGAAAGTGAAACAGTAGCTTGATTGTAATTGAAAATTGAAGATCCAGCCGGGTTATTATTCAATGCAGATAAATCACCACCAACAGCACCAAATGCGCCACCCATTGCTCGGTATCTGGCAGTTCCATTTAAATTTTGTATGCCATAACGCAACGCATCTGACATAGTGGTTTCTTGTGCGCTAACAGTAAAAGCACTTCCTATTAATAGAGAAAATAGTATCTTTTTCATAAATGTAAAATTATATTTTTTAATGAAACCTACTTGTGTTTTTCAAACAGGTTTTATGTATTTTTTTATCTTCCACCACGACCACCGCCGCCGCCAGATCTTCCACCACCACCAGTAGAGCCACCTCCGCCAAATCCTCCTGAACTTCTTCCGCCACCAAAGTCAGAACTTCTTGGTGTTGAGATGGTTCTAGGTGAGTCGTTTCTAGGAGTATATGTTCTTGGTTCTGAGGTTTGTGTTCTAGGAGTTCCAGTATTTGTGTTTCCTCTTGGATTGTAAGTTCTTGGATCAGAAATAGGCGCTCTTGGTGTACCTGTATTTGTATTGCCTCTTGGAGTAAATGTTCTCGGTTCTGATACTTGTGTTCTAGGTGTAACTATTGAATTTCCTCTTGTTTGACCAATTTGAGTTCTTGGGCTTCCAATACTATTTCCAACTCTTCCAGAAGTTAGTCTTCCAGAATTACCATTATTATTTATATAGCCACCACGAGGTCCGTTATTGATTACCACATTTCTACCGCCACCATACCAACCATTCCAGCCCCAACCGTTCATTCCCCAGTTATTGCCATACCAGCCATTCCAGCCCCAACCGTTACCATACCAACCATTCCAACCCCATCCGTTCATTCCCCAGTTGTTACCATACCAACCATTCCAACCCCATCCGTTCATTCCCCAGTTGTTACCATACCAACCATTCCAACCCCATCCGTTCATTCCCCATCCATTCCAACCCCAGTTGTTCCAACCCCAATTATCATTAATAATCACAATATTATTGTTGGTAGGGTTTTCACCCCACCCACCATATCTGGTTCCATTTTCTTTAATATATACAGTATCGGGTTCTGATTTATAGTTGTCTACATCCGTTAATACTTCTGTAGGTCCAAAATCTTCTTTCATACTTTTAAATTGTTGGGCATAAGTGTTGCTGTATGAGCTAGAACTCGTTTCATTTTGCACAACTCGTTTTGCTTTTTCTGAGTTATCAGGACCATACACGCCATCATCATCATAATAAGACGAATTTTGGTACGAACCACAACTTACTACTGTGATAGCACCTACAATTAGACTTAAAAATCTAAGTGTTTTTAACTGAAAAATGCGATTTGTTTTCATATATATTAATTTTTATTGTTGGTCTTTACAAAATTAAGTAGTTTTGTACCACTAAAGTAATACAAATTAAACAAATTTTGTGCCAATATTATAAAAATGAGTAAAAATTTAACAACTAGAAGCGAAGATTATTCTGCATGGTATAACGAATTGGTCGTAAAGGCTGATTTAGCTGAGAATTCAGGAGTAAGAGGTTGTATGGTAATTAAACCATATGGCTATGCAATTTGGGAAAAAATGCAAGCAGAATTAGATAAAATGTTTAAAGAAACTGGTCATAGTAATGCTTATTTTCCATTATTTGTGCCAAAAAGTATGTTTGAAGCAGAAGAAAAAAATGCTGAAGGTTTTGCAAAAGAATGTGCAATTGTTACTCATTATAGATTAAAAAACGATCCAGATAAACCAGGTAAATTAATGGTGGATCCCAATGCTAAGTTAGAAGAAGAACTAATTGTCAGACCAACATCTGAAGCTATCATCTGGAGTACCTACAAAGGATGGGTGCAATCGTACAGAGATTTACCTTTATTAATTAATCAATGGGCAAATGTAGTGCGTTGGGAAATGAGAACGCGTTTGTTTTTAAGAACTGCCGAATTTTTATGGCAAGAAGGACATACGGCGCATGCCACAAAAGCAGAAGCGTTAGAAGAATCAGAAAAAATGATGCACGTATATGCTGATTTTGCTGAAAATTTTATGGCTATTCCAGTTGTAAAAGGATTAAAAACAGAAACTGAACGTTTTGCCGGAGCAGATGAAACGTATTGTATCGAAGCTTTAATGCAAGACGGAAAGGCATTACAGGCTGGAACTTCGCACTTTTTAGGCCAAAATTTTGCCAAAGCATTTGATGTGAAATTTACCAGTCAAGAAGGAAAACAAGAGTATGTTTGGGGTACTTCGTGGGGTGTTTCTACTCGTTTAATGGGAGCTTTAGTTATGACACATTCTGATGATAATGGATTGGTATTACCTCCAAATGTAGCGCCAATCCAGGTTGTTATTGTGCCGATTTTTAAAACAGATGAAGAATTTGAACGTATTTCAGAAGTAGCAAATGGTTTGGTAGCACAATTCAAAAAACTAAATATTTCAGTAAAATTTGATAACAGAACGACTCAGAAACCAGGGTTTAAATTTGCAGAATGGGAATTAAAAGGCGTACCAGTTCGTTTAGCAATCGGTCCGAAAGATTTAGAAAATGGTACTTTTGAAGTAGCGAGAAGAGATACTTTAACCAAAGAAGTGAAACCGGCAGAAGGGATTGTAACCTATATTCAAGATTTATTAGAGCAAATTCAGAAAGATTTATTTAATAAAGCTGTAGATTATCGCACAGCGCATACTACAGAAGTCAATTCCTATGCTGAATTTAAAGATGTTTTAGAACATAAAACAGGTTTTGTTTCTGCACATTGGGATGGAACCGCTGCAACTGAAGAGAAAATAAAAGAGGAAACTAAAGCAACGATAAGATGTATTCCCTTAGATAGAGTAGAAGAAGCTGGAGTTTGTATTTTCTCTGGCGCACCATCAAAAGGAAGAGTTTTATTTGCTAAAGCGTATTAAGCGATTTACGATTTGAAATTTGAGATTTTGAATTTGAGATTTGGAATTTGGAATTTGAGATTTGGAATTTCTATTTTCAATAAATGTCTTATAAATAAAGCATTAAGCGAAGGTTTTCAAAAAAACTGAAAATTTTCACATTAGGTATTGCACAAATAAAAAATAGTTGTATTTTTGCACTCGCATTACGGAAATGTAATGGTCCGTTCGTCTATCGGTTAGGACGCCAGGTTTTCATCCTGGTAAGAGGGGTTCGATTCCCCTACGGACTACACTGTTTTTACTGAAACATTAAATCAGTTACTGGTCCGTTCGTCTATCGGTTAGGACGCCAGGTTTTCATCCTGGTAAGAGGGGTTCGATTCCCCTACGGACTACAAATTAGTTTTGAAATGGTTTTACGAAATCGGTTTTGGTGTCTCCTCTACTTGTTTTGTTAGTTAAAACTGAAGTGATTGATTTAAAATCAATTGTGGGAGGCTTTTCTTATTTTTCTACTAATGCATAAAATAGTTATTTACATTTAAAATATAAAAAAATGGCAAATCATAAGTCAGCTTTAAAAAGAATTAGAAGCAACGAGAAAAGAAGAGTATTGAACAAATACCAACACAAAACTACACGTAATGCGATTAAAGCAATTCGTTTAGCAACTGTAAAAGCAGAAGCTGCGGCAAAATTGCCAACAGTTATCTCAATGATTGACAAATTAGCTAAGAAAAACATTATTCATGCTAATAAAGCGTCAAACTTAAAATCTAAGTTAACAAGATTAGTTGCTAAATTATAATAGTAACTTAAGATAATTTAAAAGTCCTGATGAAAATCAGGACTTTTTTTGTTTTATATCCTTTTTCAGTCTGTTGCCTTCGAGAACCTCAGGCAGCAGTTTAGTAGTACTTATGAATTTTAATATATTGAAAATGAAACATTTTACTTTTAAATTTATTAAAATGTAAACTAAATGAATAGTTGTTTGAATATCAAGATAATAAACGTACCTTTGCACTTTCAAAAAAAGAATATATGTCATCTATTAGAAACATTGCAATTATTGCCCACGTTGACCACGGTAAAACTACATTGGTTGATAAAATTATGTATCACTGTCAATTGTTCCGTGATAACGAAAACACAGGAGATTTAATCTTAGATAATAACGACTTAGAGCGTGAAAGAGGAATTACTATTACTTCTAAAAACGTTTCGGTTTCTTATAAAGGAACTAAAATTAATATTATTGATACCCCAGGTCACGCCGATTTTGGTGGAGAAGTAGAGCGTGTATTAAACATGGCCGATGGTGTATGTTTGTTAGTAGATGCTTTTGAAGGACCAATGCCACAAACGCGTTTCGTATTACAAAAAGCTATCGATTTAGGTTTAAAACCTTGCGTAGTTATTAATAAAGTAGATAAAGAAAACTGTACGCCAGAAGAAGTTCATGAAAAAGTATTCGACTTAATGTTTGAATTAGGCGCTACAGAAGCACAATTAGATTTCCCAACCGTTTATGGTTCAGCTAAAAATAACTGGATGTCGGATCATTGGGAAAATGTAACAGATAATGTGGAAGCCTTATTAGATATGGTTATCGAGCATGTACCAGCTCCAAATGTTGGACAAGGAACACCTCAAATGTTAATTACATCTTTAGATTTCTCAGCATTTACAGGTCGTATCGCGATTGGTAGATTAGAAAGAGGTGAATTAAAAGAAGGAATGAACATTTCGTTGGTAAAACGTGATGGTACTATTACAAAATCAAAAATTAAAGAATTACACACTTTTGAAGGTTTAGGTCGTAAGAAAGTAGAAAGTGTAATTGCTGGAGATATTTGTGCCATTATTGGTGTTGAAGGATTTGAAATTGGTGATACTATTGCCGATTTTGAAAATCCAGAAGCGTTAACTTCTATTGCGATTGACGAACCAACAATGAGTATGTTATTTACAATTAATGACTCACCATTCTTTGGTAAGGAAGGTAAATTTGTAACGTCTCGTCATATTAGAGAAAGACTTGAAAAAGAATTAGAGAAAAACTTAGCCATGAGAATGGGTGAGACGGATTCTGCAGATAAATTTATGGTTTTTGGACGTGGTGTATTACACTTATCTGTACTTATTGAAACTATGAGAAGAGAAGGTTACGAATTACAAATTGGACAACCACAAGTTATCATTAAAGAAGTTGATGGTGTTAAATGTGAGCCAATTGAAGAGTTAACTATCGATTTACCAGAAAGTTTATCAGGTAGAGCGGTAGAGTTTGTAACTTTACGTAAAGGTGAAATGTTAAGCATGGAAACTAAAGGGGAACGTATGATTATAAAATTCAATATTCCATCTCGTGGAATTATTGGATTACGTAACCAATTACTTACTGCTACTGCTGGTGAAGCTATTATGGCTCACCGTTTTATAGGATATGAACCGTATAAAGGAGAAATTTCTGGACGTAACAAAGGTTCGTTAATTTCTATGGAAAAAGGAAAAGCAATTCCTTATTCTATTGATAAATTACAAGATAGAGGTAAGTTTTTCGTGGAACCAAATGCTGAAATTTACGAAGGACAAGTTATTGGTGAAAACTCTCGTGGTGATGATATGTGTGTAAACGTAACGAAAGAGAAAAAACAATCTAACGTTCGTTCATCTGGAAATGATGAAAAAGCAAGAATTATTCCTCCAGTTATTTTCTCATTAGAAGAAGCTTTAGAATACATTCAAAAAGATGAATATGTGGAGTGTACACCAAAATCGATTCGTTTAAGAAAAATTTATTTGACGGAAACGGAAAGAAAACGTACTAAAATATAATTAGATTTTATATACATACTAAACCACGAATTTCATTTGATTTTCGTGGTTTTTTTATATTATTTTACCACAGATTCACAGATTTTATCTAAACAGATAATCTGCGAATCTGCGGTGAAAATTATTAATTTAGAAATTATTTGCAAATTCAATATTTAAAAACCCTAACTTTGTTAGTATAAAACCTAAAGCCATGGAAATTAAATTAAAAAACGGAATTGATAGATTAGAATTTGGCATGACTCCAAAATACGTAGAAGCGTTATACGGAAAACCAAATAAAACGTTTACAGACGACGAAAACAATACGATTTATGTCTATAACAAAGAACGTATGAAGTTAACGTTTTATATTGAGGAAGATATGAAATTGGGCTATATTACGACTACACATCCAGACATTAAATTATTTGGGACTACCATTATAAATAAAGTGTGGGATTTAGTAAATGGCGATTTAGCACTAAACAAAATCACAAAGTTTGAAAAAGATTCAGAAGAAGGTATTGATATTTATTTTAACGAAGACAATTGGTTGTTTTTTCACGTCGATTATGACGAAGTAGTTGAGGTTGAAATTGGTGCCATTATAAACGATAAAGACGAATTTGAATGGAAATTTAGAGGATAAATCACAAACAAAAAGGCAAACATCTAATTTAGAGTTTGCCTTTTTTTATTTCTGTATAATTGTATTAAATAATAGTTTTCTTTTGAGAAGCATAAATGAAATTGAATCCCAAAATAATAAACGGAATACTTAACCATTGTCCAGTAGATAAGGCATTGAACATTGGATATTCTTCAAAGCCACCTTGACTATCTTTTACAAATTCAACAAAGAAACGAACAGACCAAAGTAATACTAAAAATGTTCCAAATAATAAACCTGGTTTGTTTCTGGCATCTGTTTTCCAATACATATAAAACAAGATAAAAAATACGGGCACATATAATATAGCTTCAAATAGTTGTGCAGGATATCTATATGGAATTTTATCTAAAATACCTTTAAACTGAACATCATTTGCAATTGCATTATAGGCTTGAGTTCCGTCTGGAATGTTAGTTAATTGCGAGGCTACTTGCGGTGGCAAATTATCTTCACCTTTCACAAATTTCATAGCCATAAAAGTGTCTTTTGATGTTTCTTTTCCAAAAATTTCAGAATTCATAAAGTTTCCCAAACGAATAAAAACAGCTCCTGAAGCCACAGGGATTACAATTCTATCTAAAATCCATAATAGCGAACGTTGTAGCACTTTTGTTTTGATGTAATACATCGTAACAATAATTGCTATTGCCGCACCATGACTGGCTAATCCACTAAAACCTGTAAAATGTAATTCTGGCTTTGTGCTTATAGGTAATAAAACACTTAAAGGGTCTTGTGAGAATAATTCTGGTTGATAAAAAATAACGTGGCCTAAACGCGCTCCAAGCATCGTAGCGACTATTGTGTACACAAATAAATTATCTAATTTTTCTATAGACTCTTTTTCTCTTTGGAAGATAAATTTAGTAATGTACCAGCCCAAAGCAAAAGCAGTTACCCACGTTAAGCTGTAAAAACGAATCATGAAAAAACCTAAATCGATACCTTCTGTTGGATTCCAAATCATATTATTTTTTGTTTATAAGTTTATAAGTTAAAAAGGTTAAAAGGGTTTGCGTAGTAAACTTAAATTATAATTTATATTGCCATTGATTTTTTGCCATTGCCATTGTATCATGGAACTGGATCGTAACCGCTTTTTCCCCATGGATGACAACTTGTAATTCTTTTAAATGCTAACCAACTTCCTTTTAAAATGCCATGTTTTTCTAATGCTTCTTTACTGTAACTCGAACAAGTAGGGGCAAACCTACAAGTTGCTGGTGTTAAAGGCGAAATTACAATTTGATAAAACCGAATAATTACTATAAATGGAAAAATTAATAGTTTCTTCATAATTTTTATTTTGTAAATCGTAAATCCCAATTCGTAAATCCGAAATTACAACGTAAAACTCGTTCCTTCTTTTCCGTCTTTTAACTGAATGTCTAAAACGGCTAATTTATCTCTGATTTCATCAGATAAAGCCCAATTTTTATTGGCTCTTGCTTCCATTCTCATCTCAATTAGCATTTCAATAACACGTCCTAATTTATCATTATTTCCTGCGGCTTTTTTGTTTGTTAATCCTAACACATCAAAAACAAAAATATCTAAAGTTGCTTTTAATTCAGCTAAATCTGTTGCAGTAATTGTTTCTTTCTTGTCATGTAATACATTAATAATTCTAACCGCTTCAAATAATTGTGCGATTAAAATTGTCGTATTAAAATCGTCATTCATAGCATCATAACAAGCATTTTTCCAAGATGCAATATCAACTGAAGAGGTGTTATTTGTTTCAATTTTTGATACAATATCTATTGCTTCCATCAAACGATTATAGCCTTTTTCACTGGCTAACATTGCATCGTTTGAAATATCTAAAACACCGCGATAATGCGCTTGCATAAAACAAAAGCGTACCACACTTGGATTGAATTCTTTTTCAAAGAAATCGTTTTTACCTTCAATTAATTCCATTGGTAAAATGTAATTTCCAGTACTTTTACTCATTCGTAAACCATTCATGGTTAGCATATTAGTGTGTATCCAATAATTTACTGGTTGTACTCCATTACATGCCGTTCCTTGTGCTACTTCACATTCGTGATGTGGAAATTTTAAATCTAAGCCACCACCATGAATGTCAAAAGTTTCGCCTAAATATTTGGTACTCATAGCCGTACACTCTAAGTGCCAACCTGGAAAACCAGCTCCCCAAGGTGAATTCCAACGCATAATATGTGCTGGCGATGCCTTTTTCCAAAGGGCAAAATCTTGTGGGTTTTTCTTTTCCGATTGTCCATCTAAATCTCTGGTATTGGCAAATAATTCTTCAATATTTCTATTGCTTAATTCGCCATAATTTAAACCACGTTTGTTGTATTCTAATACATCAAAATAAACAGAGCCATTGCTTTCATATGCAAAGCCAGTTTCAATTAATTTTTGAGTTAATTCAATTTGTTCTAAAATATGACCTGTAGCTGTTGGTTCAATAGTAGGAGGTAGGAAATTAAAAGTTTCTAAAACCTTATGAAAATCTACAGTATATTTCTGTACAATTTCCATAGGTTCTAATTTTTCTAAACGCGATTGTTTTACAAATCTGTCATTTTCAACATCGCCATCATCTGTTAAATGTCCCGCATCCGTAATATTTCTAACATAGCGTACTTTATAACCTAAATGCAATAAATAACGATACATCATGTCAAAACTCATAAACGTTCTCACATTTCCTAAATGCACATTGCTGTATACCGTTGGGCCACAAACATACATACCAATTTGACCTTCGTGAATCGATTTAAAATTTTCTTTTTTTCCCGATAAAGAATTATACACTTGAAGTGGATTGGTTTCGTAAAGTGGCATTTCGTTTAATTTATGTTTTATATTTTTTTGAAGCTATTCCTGCTTTCCGTTACAATCTTTTTAAAATCTTGTCTTCGAGAACCTCAGTCAACATTTAAAAAAGGATTTTCACTGCAATCAGGGCTAGTTAAAATCGTGTATCTAATTTAATATAGTCTAAGAATTCTCTTTTTACTTTTTCGTCTTTAAATTTTCCACCAAACTCGGAAGTTACCGTGCTACTTTCAATATCTTTTATTCCTCTTGAGTTCACACACATATGTTTGGCGTCAATTACGCAAGCCACATCTTCCGTATTTAAAACACTTTGTAATTCTTTTACAATTTGAATCGTTAAACGTTCCTGAACTTGAGGTCTTTTTGCATAATATTCTACAATACGATTCATTTTTGATAAACCTACAACAGATCCGTTTGAGATATAAGCAATATGCGCTCTACCGTAAATTGGTAATAAATGATGCTCGCAGGTTGAATATACAACTATGTTTTTTTCTACAAGCATTTCACCATATTTGTATTTGTTTTCAAATGTGGAGGCACTAGGTTTTTTATCTGGATGTAAGCCGCCAAATATTTCTTTTACAAACATTTTAGCAACTCGGTTTGGTGTACCTTTTAAACTATCGTCAGTTAAGTCCATTCCAAGAGTAAGAAGAATACTTTCTACATCTTTTTTGATTCTTGTAATTTTTTCTTCGTCAGAAATTTCAAAAGCATCAGTTCTTATAGGGTTTTGAGTATTTGTTGCAATATGGTTGTTGCCAATTTCCTCGTTATGTTCTTCGTTGTTAATCATCTTACCAATTATTTCTATCTAACTGCAAATATATGCATTTATAAATAAATTAGTTTTATAATTTTTTAAAGTAATTTTTGAAAAAAATCATAGAATTTTTTGATTAAACAATTGTTAATACGATAAAAGGCATTTTAATCCGATAAAAAACAAATTATATTGTTAAAATGTATTTTTATTAACGAAAAGTTAATTTTTTTTTTATTTTTGCTATTCAGTACACTTTATATACAAAACATTTACACACATAAAATGAAAAAATTTCTTATATTATTTTTTACCTTTTTAAGCATTAATTTTATTTATTCCCAAGCAACTTGTGCTACTATGGCTCCAATTTGTTCAGGAAATATTTCACCACAACCCAGCTTAGTTGGTCCTAACTTAGGTTCTCCAGGTTGTTTAGGTTCTGCTCCTAATGCCAATTGGTATACTTTTCAAACGGGTTTTTCTGGTACTCTAATTTTTAATTTACAACAAGGAAATAATCCACCTTTATTTAATAATTTGGATATTGATTATATTTGTTGGGGACCATTTACAGACGCTCAAATGGCCACTAATGCTTGTAATTTGTTATATGATTTACCTAGTTTAACAATACCTAATAATATTGTGGCTTGTAGTTATTCAGCTGCTGCTGTTGAAACGATTACCATACCAAATGCGAATCCAGGTTCTAACTATATATTATTGATTACTAATTTTTCCAATCAAGCGGGACAATTTATCATGTCTCAAACTAATGGTTCTCAGCCAGGAGCAGGTTCTACCAACTGTGATGTGGTTTGTGGTGTTGATTTAGGTCCAACCGCAACCTCTGTTTATCCTAGTCCTCCAGATATTAATACCATTTCATTTTGTAATTCTAGTATAAGTTCTCAAACCTTACATTGTAATTTTCAAAATCCACCACCAAATCAAAATACATTAG
>JBFYPW010000061.1:0-12752 GCA_041303115.1 Flavobacterium sp. | reverse complement strand
CAGATTTGTAAGTACTTTTCCATCCAAATCCTTGTTGTTCAATTCCTGCAGCTTCAGGATCGGCACCTACATTTGAAGCTGGACCTTTACCATGAGTTTTTCCAAAAGTATGTCCACCTGCATTTAATGCTGTAGTTTCCTCATCATTCATTCCCATTCTTCCAAATGTTTCTCTAATTTCTTTTGCTGCAGCTAAAGGATCTGGATTTCCTGCAGGCCCTTCTGGATTTACATAAATTAATCCCATTTGTGTAGCGGCTAAAGGATTTTCTAATTTTCCTTCTACACTTCTCGCACTTTCTAAAAACTTACTTTCAGATCCCCAATATACGTTGCTTTCAGGTTCCCAAACATCTTCACGACCACCCGCAAATCCATAGGTTTTGAATCCCATAGACTCTAAGGCTACATTACCTGTTAATATCATCAAATCAGCCCAAGAAATTTTATTACCATATTTTAATTTAATAGGCAATAATAAACGTCTCGCTTTATCTAAATTCACGTTGTCTGGCCAACTATTTAAAGGTGCAAAACGTTGTTGACCTGCTCTTGAACCACCACGTCCATCACCTGAACGATAGGTCCCAGCACTATGCCAAGCCATACGAATGAATAACGGTCCGTAATTTCCAAAATCAGCTGGCCACCAATCTTCTGATTTAGTCATTAAAGCTCTTAAATCTGTTTTCAAAGCTTCGTAATCTAATTTTTGAAATTCTTTAGCATAATTAAAATCACTACCCATTGGGTTCGATTTTTCTGAATTTTGACGTAAAACCTCTAAATTCAATTGATTAGGCCACCATTCCTTGTTTTTGTTTACTTGACTACTTCCACTTTGCGAAGGTGTAGCTGTCATTGCTTGATACTCGGCACTAGCGTGCGCAGCATCTTTTGAAGCAGCTGTTTTTCCAGTTACTGGACAAGTAGCAGCTTGCTGGGCAAATGCTAAACTAGATAGCAATAAACTTGTAGTTAATAGTATTTTTTTCATAATTAATAAATTTTAATTTTATCAAAGTTGATGAAAAAAATAATGAGTTTATCCTTTTATTAAATGATATTTCTTATTATAATATAGATTTTATCAATACTATTCATTTATAACCATCGAAATTAACTATATTTATTTCGACGGTTATAAATATTTTTAAATAGTTAGTTTTTCTTTTTACCGAATAAACCTTTTAAACCGTCTTTTACAGCATTACCAACTTGTTCTTTTGTAGTTGTTTTTGTAGAATCTTTTGGTTTATTTCCACCTAAAAGGTTTGTCAAAACTACTGTTCCTTTTTGTACAAGCTTTTCTTTTTGAAGTTGAATCAACTGCGAAGCCACATTTTTTGATGCTTGTTGCACATCCGTGGTTACTTTAGGCGATTTAAAATTACCAACTAACAAAGCATTCACAGGAACACTCTCTATTTTTTTAGCATCAGACGGAGTTATTTTTGCAAGCAATTTATTAACGTCATTTCCTAAATATTTCACTGGAACATCGAATTTCAAATTGTAATCCATATTCTGATCAAAACCGTGAGAACCTGCAATTTGAACTGAAATATCTTTATGTTTTAAGGTAAATGGTTTAACGGCTACTTTTCCGTTTTTAAATGACACTACTGCTTTAACGTCTTTCAAATTGATATCTTTCAAATCTAAAAATGTAGCTTTATTATCTAATTCAGTGAGCAATGCCGATTTATTTTTGTTTAATGAACCTTGCAAAATATTCCCCATCAAATCGCCAGAAATACTTTTAACATCCGGAATCATATCTTGAGTTAAAAACCCGTTTAATGTAATGGTTGAATTCATTTTTCCATTAATAACATTAGCAATAGGAGCAATAGTTTTTAACGTATTTAGCATCGAGAAGGTTTGGCTAATATCAACAGATGACAAACCCAAATCAAAATCAAAAGTAGGCACTTTATTTTTTGTTGAAACCATTCCATTCACTCCGATTTTTCCTCCAAAAACAGCCATTGTTAGCCCTTTTAAGTTTATAGCTTGGTCGCGAATAATTAAAGTTCCAGCAACATTTTTAAGATTTAAATTATCATAAATAACAGTTGTTGCTTTCGCAGTTAAAGTGCAATCTAAAAAACTTGGTATTTTTACTTGTTCCGAAGTTTTCTTTCCTTCATCATTTGTAGTTATAGTTGGCGCCATAAAATCTGCCACTTCAAGTAAGGAAGAATTTAAATTGAAATTACCTTTTAAAATTTGGTTTTTAAATAAAAATCCATAAAAATTATCTAAACTTCCAGACACATTAATATCCGATTTTCCTGTTTTAGCTTGCAGTTTATTCAAGTTAATTTTAGTTGGATTAAAAGTTAAATCAGCTACTGAAATACTTACAGGTTTAGCCATTTCTTTACCAGCATAATTGAAACCCGTTATATTGATATTTCCAGAGTTTTTAATATTTTGATATTGATTGTTTTCAACTGATTTCATATCACAAGCCATTTTCACATTGGCTTTTAAAATCCCATTCAATGGTTTTTCTAACTTTACAGGATATGCTTTTGAAATATTTGCAAGATTGATAACTCCATTTAAGGCAGCGTCAATATTTGGATTTTCAGTTATATTTTTGATGTGTGCACTGGCATTAAAAACGTCTTGATCAATAGCAAAAGATAACTTATCTAAATTTACGAAAGTATCATTCATTAAGCCGGTTTCATTTACAATATGCGTATCAATTGAAATATTTTTTACTGATTTTGGTAAATCTTTATATTTAAATGAAGCGCTATTTGACAACATTTCAATATCAAAAGTGGGAACAGTTGTATCCGATAAATTACCTTTTACTTTTCCTTTTACTTCAAATTTTCCAGACGTTTCCACATCTGCTAAATTCCCTGCATATGTTGATGGAATTAATCCTAAAAAATTTTTAAAATCTGAGGATGGTGTATTAAAAGTTAAGTCATATATCTGATCTATTTCAACCATTTGAAAAAACCCATTAAAATTCAATGGCAACTGATTAATTTGTGCTTTATTTTCTTTGAAAGTATATTTGCTATTCTTTAAATCTACACCTAAAATAGCTTCTAATGAAATCGGTACATTTCGCATAAAATTACTTTTATCCATATCAAAAGTAACTTTCGCAGTAGTTTTTGTATCTAAATCTAATACCTCTTGTTCAAAATTTCCAGTTCCTTTGTGATTGATACTATCTAAAATAATTCTCGTTTTTGATGCCTCATCCTTGTATGTGAATTTTAAATTTTCTACTTCGTAATTTTGAATATTTAAGGCAAAAGGTTTTTCTTTTTCATCGGTTTCACTCGCCTCTTTTTTTATTGCGATATCGTAATTTCCAATTCCGTCTTTATTGAAAAGAATATTTATTTTAGTGTTTTCGGTACCAATTGATTGAATGGTCATAGGCTCTTTTTCGCCATTAAACAATTCCATTATACTCATTTTTAAATCTATTTTTTCAGAATACACTAACGTATCGCCTTGAAAAGGCGCTTTATTAATCACACTAATTTTATCAAGTGTTACAGTGGCTTTAGGAAAACTTTTAAATAAATTTAAACTCACGTCTTGTAATGCAACCGTTGCATTTACATTTTTATTAATAGATTCGATAATTTTTGATTTGATTTTGTCTTTATACAAAAAAGGCAAAAGCGCTAAGGCAATTACAATAGTCAACAAAGATATGCCTGACCATTTTAAAACTTTTTTCAACATAAGGTTATAATTTGGGGTTTATGATAGACTACAAAGTTAGTACCAAACTTTATTTTTTAAAATGAAATTAGTGTTAAAAAAAACGCCCAACTTTTTAGAATGGCGTTTTTTTATGTTTAAAATTAGAATACAATGATTATAAATTCAGATGGAAAGGCATAATAGCTTGTACTCCTTTTCTGTTTTGCATTACTTTCGCTTTTTTAAGTAATTTAAAATTTTCTTCTCCCAACTCTTCTATCATCATAGTTTCTCTAGATTTATAAATACTTGCTCCTGCAAATGCTTCAAAAATCTCATCAAAATCTTTTTTATATTCGGGATAATTCTCTGTTCTATAGCTTTTTGTTTTTCCTAAAGTAGCGGCGTGAGCTATGGCGGCATCTAAATTTCCTAATTTATCTACTAAACCATTCTTGATAGCATCAGAACCTGTCCAAACTCTACCTTGTGCAATGGCATCTACTTGTTTAAATGTCATTTTTCTTCCTGCAGCTACACGATTTACAAATGTTTTGTAGATACGATCAACACCTTCTAAAGCAATCGTTTTGTATTCCTCCGAAATAGGTTCGAAAATACTATACCCAACTGCATTTTTATGCGTTTGCACTTGTTCTGCATTTACACCATATTTTGTAGCAAATCCGTGCACATTTGGCAACATTCCAAAAACTCCAATAGATCCTGTGATTGTGGTTGGTTCTGCAAAAATAGTGTTGGCATTACAAGCTATATAATAGCCGCCAGAAGCCGCTAAATTACCCATAGAAACCACAACAGGTTTTACTTTTTTAGTCAATTCAATTTCTCTCCAAATTAAATCGGAAACCAAAGCACTTCCACCTGGACTATCCACTCGAAGTACTACTGCTTTTACATCATCATCTTCTCTAGCTTCTTTTAAAGAACGGTTGATTGAACCTTCGCCGATATAATCTACATCACCTTCTCCTCCATTAATTTCGCCTTGAGCATAAATTACAGCTATAATATCATCTTTTGTATAATCCTCAGATTTTAATGATGTCGTAGCTACATAGTCAGTAATTGAAACCGACTCAATTTCTTCGTCTTTAGCTACTTTCAATTTAGATTTTAAAGCATCGTTAAACTCATCTTCATAAGCCACTTTATCAATTAATTTTTGTTCCAATGCCATTTCTGGAGTTCTTGCTAATAAATCTGTAGCAATTGCATTTAATTGAGTTACTGAAACGTTTCTACTTTTTGCAATATCCGTAACAATATTATCCCATACAGATTGTAGTAAAACCGTTACTTGCTCTCTATTTTCTTTACTAATTTCTTGGGCTAAAAAGGGTTCTACAGCACTTTTAAATTTTCCGTGACGAATAATTTCCATTTTCAAACCCGTTTGATCTTGGAAATTTTTATAAAATAACATTTCAGTTCCTAATCCTTTAAAGTCCATTTCTCCTGAAGGATTTAAATAAATAGCATCTGCTACAGAACTAATGTAATACTCTTTTTGAGAAAAAATTGTGCCATATGCCATTACAAACTTCTTCGATTTTTTGAAATCCTCTAATTTCTCTCTAAGTTCTTTACTTTGAGCCAATCCTAAATTCGATTCATTATTTACGAGTGTGATACCTTTAATTTTATCATCGCTTTTTGCAGCTTCAATTGCATTTAAGACTTCAATAAAACCTACTTTATCTTTATCTAAAAATAGACTGCTAAACGGACTATCCGAATCATATTTACCCGAATAATCAAAATTAATTTTCGATAAATCTAACTGAATTACTGAATTGTCTTTTACTTTAATTTCATCTTCTCCGCTACCAATTAAAGCGCCTAGCCCTATTAGGAAGAAAAAACTTAACAAAACAAACAAAAATAATCCTACAATTGTTGCCAATACATTCTTAAAAAAACTCATAATTAATCATATTATTTACATATATGTATCAATTTAAAACAAAATGTTACAGGAATATAAAAAAATCATAATTAAAAATATTCGTCTTTTGTAGAATAAAAATGTAAAATTGTTTGTTAATTTGTTGAAATAAAAAAACACTGATAAAAGTCAGATTTGTTTTTACTAAATATGAAGTCACAAAACACAATACTACTTTCTTTAGGGACAAATATGGGACACAAATTAGAAAATTTGGAGACCTGTATTATGGCTATACACAACACAATTGCTACAGTAGTTGAAGTTTCAAAAGTATATGAAACACCTGCTTGGGGATTTGAAGGTGATGTATTTTATAATTGTGCGATTACAATTCATTCTCATAAATCAGCGCAGAAAATATTAGGTAAGATTATTCAATTAGAAAAAAAATTAGGGCGAATCAGAACTAATTCAGAGCAGTACGAGTCAAGAAGTATAGATATTGATATTATTTCCTTTAACGATGAAATTATTGAAACTGAAAATTTAAAGATTCCACATATTCAGTTACAAAATAGAAAATTTGTTTTGTTTCCAATGCGTGATATTGCTCCTAAATGGAAACATCCGAAACTAAACAAAACCATTTCTGAATTGCTTATTTCTTGTGAAGACACTTCGAAAATCACTACAGTTGGAACGTTAAAAAACCCAATAAACAATCTTACATTAAATCAATTAAATTATATTGCTATTGAAGGCAATATTGGTGCAGGAAAAACTACATTAGCCACAAAAATAGCGGAAGATTGTAATGCAAAACTGATTTTAGAACGATTTGCAGACAATCCGTTTTTACCAAAATTTTACAAAGATCAAAACCGATACGCCTTTCCTTTAGAAATGTCATTTTTAGCTGATAGATACCAACAATTATCCGATGATTTGGCACAATTTGATTTGTTTAAAGATTTTATAGTAGCCGATTATCATATTTTTAAATCGCAGATATTTGCAAAAGTTACTTTGCAGGAAGATGAATTTCGTTTATACAAAACGATGTTTGATATTATGCATAAAGAGATGCCAAAACCTGATTTATACGTTTATTTATACCAAAATACCGACCGGTTATTAGCTAATATAAGAAAACGTGGAAGAAGCTATGAGCAAGATATTTCCACTAATTATTTAGAAAAAATAAACCAAGGATATTTGGATTATATTAAGTCGAAAACCGATATAAATGCCTTAATTATCGATATTTCTGAATTGGATTTTGTAAAAAATCAAGAAGATTACATTTATATTTTAAATGAAATTCAGAATAAAATACACTAATAATTATCTTTTTAGTGTGAAATGACCTTTTACTTCTGAAGTATTATTCCCCAAATTAGCCACAAACCAATAATCTGAAGAAGGAACGCTTTCTCCATTTAATCTTCCATCCCAATACGGATTTTTAGTAGTTAAAACTGTAATTAGTTGACCATATCTGTCGAAAATTGCGATTCTTGCATCTGGAAATTGGTTCATACCATTTATTTTCCAATAATCGTTAAATCCATCTCCATTAGGTGTAAAAAACTTCGGATAATCAATCACTACAAAATCTTCAAAATCGTAACCACAATTTGTTCCAATTTCTTTAACATAACAAGTATAAACTCCGCCTACTATAAAATTAAAAATAGGAGAACTTTGAAAGTGGATATTATCTAATGAATATTCATAAATTCCTGTTCCACTTATACTTATTTCGGCTGTTAATCCTTCCACTTTTATAAACGTAATTTCTGGTGCTGTATTTTCAATGACGGTAAAATTTTTCGTTAAATTGCAATTTAGTGGTGTCGTTATTACTACTGAATACGTACCCGCTGAACCAACTGCACAATTTTGAGTAGTTGCGCCTGTAGACCATAAATAAGTACTCCCCGAAATTCCAGATTGAAGCGTAACAGAGGTATTCTCACAAAAAACAACCGTTTCATCAACTACGTTTGGAGCAGGTACTACCTGAACTGGAATTGCTATTCTGTTTGACGGACATCCATTGCTTATGGCCTCAATAAAATAAGTAGTTGAAGTACTTAAGTTAGGTGTCGTAAAAGTAGTTCCTGTAAAAATTGGCGTCACACTTGTATTGGAATCATACCAATTTAAAACACCTAATGAAGTACTCGCCTGCAGAATAGTATTTGTATTTTGACAAACAGGATTTGGAGTTGTAAAACCAATTACTGGTACGGGTTTAATTGTAGCAGTAACTTGTACTCTATTTCCTGAAGCACACCCAACAGGAAAAGCATCTACATAATAATCCGTAGTAGCATTCAATAAAGGAATAGTATAAGAGTTCCCAGTAAAAATTGGTGTGCCTCCAGTTGGTGCCGTATACCAATTAATATTTCCAACATTTGAAATAGCTTGTAAGGTTACTGAACCACTTCCACATCTTGAAGTACTTGTTACATTTGTAATAACAGGAATAGTGATGATTGAAGTTGTAGAAATTTGTAAAACAGGATCGCCAGGCATTCCACCATATTCTACAATATATCCTTTAGGTTGATAATTACCGCTTGAGGCACCAACATTACTTAAATCATTCCACGAACCAGGTTGTCCTACACCAGGTGCTGTAACGTGAGCGTAATCTTCTTCGCCTTGGTTATTAGGTTCATTTGCATTCCAAAAAGCAAAAGTTGGCGAACTACCATTTACAGCACCATTCCAAAATGTAGTACCAAGCTCTGGACCTGTAACCCATTTCCATACGCCTTCATTTGCTTCGTCTGAACCACCAATCCATCCGGCTCCAGATGCTTGAACACCGGAAATTTGGACTTCTTCTACAGTTGTAATTGTAGCTAAATAACCTTGTAAACCATAATAAGTTGATGCAGCTGCCGCATTTTTAGCGTTTGTCCAACTAATTCCCGTATTTGGAACATATTGATAGTAATGGCCTGTTGATTCTAAATAATTTGCTTGCCCTACAGTTATCGAAAAAATACGTTGCCCACTTGGATTTATGGCTGAATTTGTAAAAACCACCGATTCTATAGCAGCTTTAAATTGTAAATAAGTAGGATCGCCACTAACGCCACTTAAGGTGAGTTTACCTTCTGTGGCATTCCAAGAAGAAGTTATCGTGGGATGAACTCCAGTTAGAGTTAAAACATCTTGTCCTAAAACATAACCAGAAGAAATTTGAATATACATAGCTGCAATTCCAACATCGTCTGGATCTGTAATTGACATATTTGTAACAATTGGCAAAGAAGTTTGCGGACAATATATTTGATTTCCAATTGCTTGTAACACCGGAGCTACATTTTGAGCAATTGCATTAGAAATTAAAAAAGCCGAAATAAATGATATAATAATTTTATTCATCTTTCAAAGGTACAATAAGAAAGTAAAAATTATTTATTTTTTAATATTTTTTGAAATAAATCCCAAATTACAATTCCAGCACTTACTGAAATATTTAATGAATGTTTGCTTCCCAATTGTGGGATTTCTATAACACCATCAGAGATATTAATAGCTTCTTGTGAAACACCTTTGACTTCATTACCAAAAATTAATGCGTATTTTGTTTCCATTTCTGGCTCAAAATCATCTAACATAATTGCGTTTTCGGTTTGTTCAATTGAATAAATTTTAATATTTTCTGCTTTCAATTTAACTACAACGTCTAAAATATCTTTCGCGTATTCCCAAGTTACTGTATCTGTTGCACCCAAAGCGGTTTTATGAATTTCCTTATTTGGCGGAATAGCCGTAATACCACATAAATAGATTTTTTCAATCAAAAAAGCATCCGAAGTTCTAAAAACCGATCCAATATTATGCAGACTTCTAATGTCGTCTAATATAATAATTAAAGGTGTTTTTTCTGCTTCAGCAAATGCTTCTTTGCTAATACGATTTAATTCGGCGTTGGCTAATTTTCTCATCTTACAAAAGTATAGATAATTTTCAATTCGTCAATATGTCGAAGTATCATTTTTGAAATAGGTGCACAGATGAAACAGATAAAACGGATTTTAACATACTTGTTTTTTAAACACAGATTGAAGAAATTTTCATAATTTGTATAATTTCTTTAATCCGTGTTTCCAACTTATGAAGTTAAAATTGAATTTTGAGATTCTAATTGCTATTGAATTTTGAATTTACTAACTTCGCCTTCACTAAATTTTTACGTTGTGGCTAAGAAATCAGCATCCGAAATAAAAGATTCTACTCCAAAAGTATCTCCTTTAATGCAGCAATACAATACCATTAAGGCAAAATATCCTGATGCGTGTTTGTTGTTTCGTGTGGGCGATTTCTATGAAACATTTGGAGAAGATGCCATTCGAGCTTCCAGAATTTTAGGGATAACTTTGACCAAACGCGGAAATGGAAGTGAAAGTGAAACCGCTTTGGCAGGATTTCCACATCATTCCATTAATACGTATTTACCAAAATTAGTTAAAGCTGGATTACGAGTTGCCATTTGTGATCAATTAGAAGATCCTAAAATGACAAAAACTATTGTTAAACGAGGCGTTACCGAATTAGTAACCCCTGGAGTTTCTTTTAACGATGATATTTTACAATCGAAATCAAATAATTTTTTAGCTGCTGTATTTTTAGGCAAAAAAACCAATGGAATTTCATTTTTAGATGTTTCAACAGGTGAATTTCTAACCGCTGAAGGAAACGAAGAATACATTGACAAGTTGCTTCAAAATTTTAGACCTAGTGAAGTCTTAATTTCGAAACAACAAAAGGCAGATTTTAAACAGTTTTTTGGAGAAGATTTTCACGTGTTCTATTTAGAAGATTGGATTTATAAAGAAGATTATGCTTTTGAAAGCTTAACCAAACATTTTCAAACGAATTCATTAAAAGGTTTTGGTATAGATGATTTCAATGAGGCTGTGATTTCTTCAGGTGCCATTTTATATTATCTATCAGAAACCCAACATAATAAAATTCAACATATTACGAACATTCAACGAATTGCGGAAGATGCTTATGTTTGGATGGACAAATTCACAATTCGAAATTTAGAATTATATCATAGTTATAATCCGAATGCGGTAACTTTAATTGATGTAATTGACAAAACGCTTTCGCCAATGGGTTCACGTTTGCTGAAACGTTGGTTGGCATTGCCTTTAAAAGATATCAATAAAATTAAAGGCAGACACGAAGTGGTGGCGTATTTAAAAGAAAATTCAGAAGAATTACACCAAATTCAATATCAAATTAAACAAATTTCCGATTTAGAACGTTTAATTTCTAAAGTAGCCACTGGAAAAGTTTCTCCAAGAGAAGTCATTCATTTAAAAGATTCGTTAGATGCTATTATTCCAATTAAAACGTTGGCTTTACAATCTAAAAATGAAGCGTTAAAAACCATTGGTGATAGTTTGCATGCTTGCGAATTGTTACGTGAAAAAATAGGAACAACTTTAAATCCGGATGCGCCAGTAGCCATTAACAAAGGAAATGCCATTGCAGTTGGTGTAAACACAGAATTAGATGAATTACGAACCATTTCTTCAACAGGAAAAGGCTATTTAGAAGCTTTAGAAAAACGCGAAAGTGAAATAACAGGAATTCCTTCGTTAAAGATATCATTTAATAATGTTTTCGGATATTATATTGAAGTACGAAATACGCATAAAGATAAAGTTCCAGCGGAATGGATCAGAAAACAAACTTTAGTAAATGCAGAACGATATATTACAGAAGAATTAAAAGAATATGAATCGAAAATTTTAGGAGCAGAAGATAAAATTTCGCAACTAGAAAGCATGCTATATGAACAATTGGTCAATTGGATGGCAACGTATATCAAACCGGTTCAGTTAAATGCAAATTTAATTGCTCAAATTGATTGCCTTCAGAGTTTTGCACAAATGGCTGTAGAAAACAAATATGTGCAACCTGTAATAGATGAATCATTTGATTTAGAAATTAAAGAAGGACGACATCCAGTAATTGAAAAACAACTTCCGGTAGGAACGCCTTATATATCAAACGATGTTTTTTTAGATAGAGACACCCAGCAATTAATTATGATTACGGGACCAAATATGTCTGGAAAATCAGCAATTTTACGACAAACGGCTTTGATTGTATTACTAGCCCAAATGGGAAGTTTTGTACCTGCGGAACAAGTAAGAATGGGAGTTGTGGATAAAATTTTTACACGTGTAGGAGCAAGTGATAACATTTCGATGGGAGAATCTACTTTTATGGTAGAAATGAATGAAACGGCTTCTATTTTGAATAATATTTCCGATAGAAGTTTGGTTTTATTAGACGAAATCGGAAGAGGAACCTCAACCTATGACGGAATATCAATCGCTTGGGCTATTGCCGAATATTTACACGAGCATCCAAGTAAAGCTAAAACGCTTTTCGCTACGCATTATCACGAGTTAAATGAAATGGAAGCGATTTTTACTCGAGTACAAAATTTTAATGTTTCTGTTAAAGAATTAAAAGATACCGTCTTATTTATAAGAAAATTAATAAAAGGAGGAAGTGAGCACAGTTTTGGTATTCACGTAGCAAAAATGGCAGGAATGCCACAAACAGTGATTCAGAAAGCACAAAAAATATTAAAAAAATTAGAGAAAGACCATTCTGGAGAAGCCCTAAACGGAATTAAAGCCGAAAAAGAGGAATTGCAATTGAGTTTTTTCAACTTAGATGATCCATTATTAGAAGATCTTAAAGAAGAAATTATGAATATTGATATTAATACTTTAACTCCAGTTGAAGCATTAATGAAATTGAATGAGATAAAAAGAATGTTAACGAAAAAATAAAATTAATATAACTTTTTAACTTTCAAATCATTAAAAAAAAGATTACATATTTTTAGTGAAAGTTCTTGCAAGAATAAAAATATGTACTATATTTGCACTCGCATTACAAAAGAAATGCGCACGTTCCTTAAAAATTGCGAAAATAGCTCAGCTGGTAGAGCGCGACCTTGCCAAGGTCGAGGTCGCGGGTTCGAGCCCCGTTTTTCGCTCAAAAATAAAAATACCAATTATTGTGTTTACACAATATAATGCTTGAGAATAACTTTAATTAATTTTTTCTAAAAATTAGCTAATAAAAT
>JBFYPW010000060.1:0-12754 GCA_041303115.1 Flavobacterium sp. | reverse complement strand
GTAATGCATATTGTAAAACTTGCCGAACAAGCTATGAAAGAACTAAACATCAAACCATTAATAAAGCCAATTCGTGGAGGAACTGATGGTTCACGTTTATCATTTATGGGATTACCGTGTCCAAATATTTTTGCTGGCGGACATAATTTTCACGGTAAATACGAATATGTACCTGTTGAAAGTATGCAAAAAGCCGTTGAAGTAATTGTGAAAATTGCAGAATTAAACGTAATTCAGAATAAAAAATAAATTCCAACTTAAAAATTTCAAATTCCAAAATTGGATTTAGTATAAAATAAAAATTCCAAATTCCACAGTTTTTCAGCTTGGAATTTGGAATTTATTTTTTGGAATTTAAAATATTATTTCTTCTCGTTTAATTTTAAACTCATTTCAGCAGAAATGGAACTTTTTTCAATTTTTAATTTACCAGACATGGTCTCCATAACAATTGTTGTTTCGGCTATTTCAGAAACTTTCCCATGTATTCCAGCGATTGTAATAATTTTATCGCCTGTTTTTAAATTGGTTAAAAATTCTTTTTCTAATTTAATTTTTTTGTTTTTTGGCATAATAATTAAGAAGTAAAACACTCCTATCATTAATACCAACTGTGCAATTAACATTGGATTCATATCGTTTTTATTTAGATTTTATACTTGCTTTTATACTAATCGTTTCAACAATTTTTGCTGTGTTACATGTAATCATGACTGATTTTGTTACTTCACCAGACTTTCCATTAGAATCAAATTTCACATGAATTGGTGCTGATTCTCCAGGCTCTATAGCTTCTTTTGTAACTTCAGGAACGGTACAGCCACAAGAACCATGTGCCTCTAATACATACAAATCATTTTCACCTACATTTTTTATAGTAAAAGTCGTAGATACTATTTCACCTTGTTTAATCTCGCCAAAATTGTGAACCATTTTATCAAAAGTTACTTTCGTTTTTGGTGCATCTGCATTCTTTTGTAAACTAAGCATCAAATTCTCTTCAGGAGTCAACTCTTTTTTACAAGACCAAGTAACTAGCAATGAAGCTACTACAAAAATTCTAATTGTTTTTTTCATAATCATTAATTTATAATAATCCTCTACCTGTTTTTTTAATTTTATCTTCGGCTTGAAAATCTTTTACTAAATTATCTAAAATTCCGTTGATAAATATACTACTTTTTGGCGTAGAATATTCTTTAGCAATTTCTAAATATTCGTTTAATGTAACTTTTACAGGAATTGACGGGAATTTCAACAATTCGCAAATCGCCATTTTAAGTATGATGGTATCCAATTCTGCTATACGTTCTTTATCCCAATTTGGTGTTTTATTTTCAAATGCAGCAGCGAATTCCAATTCATTTAATACTGTTTTTCTAAATAAATTTCTAACAAATTCTTTGTCATCTAAATCTTTAAATACAACTGGTAATTCTAAAGAATCATCGAAACTTTTAATCGATTTTATTTGTTTAGAAAGTAAGGTATTAATTACTGGAATATCATCTACCCATGTAATTTTAAAATCTTCTAAATAGTCGTATAATTTTTCGTTTGGTGCAATAATCTCATTAAAAACATCGTATATAAAGAAAATATCTTTCTTAAATTCTGATGTTTCAACTGCCATATATCGTTTGTATACATCCGAAGTTTTAATTGCTTCTAAAAGGAAAATAATACAATCGTCATTACGTTTCCAATTGTCAATTTTTCTTTCTTCTAATTTATCATAAAAGGCAGTATGATTTCCTAAAATTTTAAAAAAGCTATTATTTACAAACTTAAAGTTAGGATTTTGTTCTTCTTTTGTAGCCAAATGTTTTTTAGATGCTAGTTCTAAATATGCTTTTTCTTTGAGTTGTAATTCATTGAAAATGGAAAGCATTACTAAATATAAATCTTGAGAATTTTCAATACTTTGTAATAAAAATTTTTCTTCTTTATCTAACGAATCCGATTCGTGTCTATGCATTGCATAGATGGTTTGCATCACTTTTACTCTAAAATGTCTTCTGTTAAGCATGGCTAAGAACTTTAAAAAAATTATCCCGAAATAATTATTGTTTTATTTCGGGACAAATTTACAATTTTTTATTTTAAAGAATTATTTGTTTTGTAATTCTTTTTTTCTGTCATCAATTCTTTTTTGAGCAATATTTAATGCTGCTTGATGTGTAGTAATATTTTGAACATCTGATAATGTAAAGATATCCATTGCAGTATGGTAAATATTTTCTGTTTTTTCCATTACTTGAGCAGAAGTTAAATTTGCCAACTCAGAATAAACATTAATTACACCACCCGCATTTATTAAGAAATCAGGAGCATATAAAATTCCTTTTTCTTTTAATAATTTTCCATGAATCACTTCATTTGCAAGTTGATTATTCGCCGCTCCAGCAATTACTTTTGCTTGAATTTTGCTAATGGTTTCATCATTTATTGTTGCGCCTAAAGCACATGGTGCATAAATATCAACATCTAAACTATATAAATCGTTTCCACTAAAAATTTTAGCACCGTATTTTGAACCCACTTCATGTAGTCTATTTTCGTTAATGTCAGAAATAGTTACTATTGCACCTTCATTCGTTAAATGTTGTACTAAAACTTCTCCAACATGTCCAATTCCTTGAACTAAAACGCTCTTTCCTGCTAAAGTATCTACGCCAAATTTGTGTTTAGCAGCCGCTTTCATTCCCATAAAAACACCATATGCTGTAATTGGAGAAGGATTTCCAGAACCGCCTTTACTTTCAGAAATTCCAGTAACGTAAGGCGTTACTTCTCTTACCGTATCCATATCTTTAGTTTCCATTCCAACATCTTCAGCTGTAATATATTTTCCTGATAAAGAATTCACATATTCTCCGAATTTTCTCATCAATTCAGGTGTTTTTTCCGTTTTGGCATCACCAATAATAACTGCTTTACCACCACCTAAATTCAATCCTGAAATAGAAGATTTAAAAGACATACCACGAGATAATCGCAACACATCATTTAATGCTTCCCACTCGTTTGCATAGTTCCACATTCTGGTACCTCCAAGTGCGGGTCCAAGAACTGTATTATGAATTCCTATTATTGCTTTTAATCCTGTATCTTTGTCATTACAAAAAACAACTTGTTCGTGTCCGTCAAAAGAAATTTGACCAAAAACAGGATCTACTTTATGTAGTTCATTTGAATTTATAATATCTGTTGTCATGAGTATATTTGATTATTTATCAATAATAAGTCGCAAAAATAGGTATAAATTATATATAATTATCGTATTTTATTTTATTTTTACGAATACAATAATTACAAGCTTTAAACATAAAATAGAAAAAACCATAAATTAACTAACAAAATTAAAATTACTTTTAATTACATTACTTTAAATGAAAGAATTACAATATTTAAATAAATATTTCATAAAATACAAATTCCGCTTTTTATTTGGAATTGTCATTACTATTGTGGCACAAATATTTGCATTATATACTCCCGAATTAGTTGGGAAATCGATTTCCTTAATTGAAGCATTTCTAAAATCAGAAAACAAAGACACTATTTTATTAAAAAACGAACTCTTTAAAAATATTGCACTAATCATATTCTGCACTTTAATTGCTGGATTTTTGACCTTTTTAATGCGTCAATCTTTAATTGTAATGTCTCGTTTTGTAGAATTTGATCTCAAAAATGAAATATTCAATCATTACCAAAACCTTTCTCAAAATTTTTACAAAAAAAATAGAACCGGCGATTTAATGAATCGTATTAGTGAAGATGTTGGAAAAGTAAGAATGTATGTAGGACCAGCGGTAATGTATACCATAAATACAATAATTCGATTTACTGCAATCATAATAAGTATGTCAGCAGTTAATGTAAAACTAACTATTTATTGCTTGATTCCACTTCCGATTTTGTCTTATAGTATTTTTGTATTAAGCAAACGAATCAATAAAAAAAGTACGGAATATCAAGAAAACCTATCTACTCTTTCCTCTTTTACACAAGAATTTTTTTCTGGAATCAGAGTAATAAAAGCCTATGCTTTAGAAAATGACAGGAATAATGAATTCATCAAATTATCTAAAATTAGCAAAGAAAAAAATTTAGCGTTAGCCAAAACAAACGCTTTGTTTGGACCATTAATGATTCTGTTAATTGGTTTAAGTTATTTAATTGTAATTTTTGTTGGCGGAGAAATGTATGTTAATGGTGAAATAAAAGATATTGGAGTGATTGCAAAGTTTTTATTATACATAGGAATGTTGGTTTGGCCGGTTGCCTCATTTGGTTGGGTTTCTTCATTGGTTCAAGAAGCAGAAGCCTCACAAAAAAGAATTAATGAATTTTTAACAGAAACTCCTGAAATTCAAAATACAGGAACCATTACCACTCCAATTGAAGGAAAAATTACTTTTGAAAATGTAAGTTATACCTATGACGACACGAACATAAAAGCACTAACAGATGTTAGTTTTACAATAAACAAAGGAGAAACTATAGCGATTTTAGGAAAAACTGGTTCAGGAAAATCCACAATTTTATCTTTATTAACTCGAATTCACGACCTTTCTGGAATTTCTAAAATTAAAATTGATGATAAAGATTTAGCAGATTACGATTTATATCATTTGAGAAAAAATATGAGCATTGTTACTCAAGATCCTTTCTTGTTTTCTGACACTATAAAAAACAATATAAAATTTGGAAAAGAAGATGCTACTGACGATGAAATTGTTGAAGCAGCAAAAATGGCCGTAGTGGATGATAATATTCAATTGTTTACTAATAAATATGACACCATTTTAGGAGAACGAGGCATTACTTTATCTGGTGGACAAAAACAACGTGTTTCAATTGCAAGAGCGATAATTAAAGAAGCACCAATATTAATTTTAGATGATTGTTTAAGTGCTGTTGATACAGAAACTGAAGAAAAAATAATTAATAATTTTAAATTGATTTTCAAAGACAAAACAACAATAATCGTTACACATCGAGCATCTGCGGCAAAAAATGCAACTAAAATAATAATTTTAGATGAAGGAAAAATTGTACAGCAAGGCACGCACAAAGAACTTGTAAATGAAGAAGGCTTTTATAAAGATTTATTCATAAAACAACTTTCTGAAAAAGAAAATGCTTAAAAAAATTGTTTAATAAAGTTTTTTTTTAGATTTTTGAAACACTAAAACAACTAATAATTGAACGAAGGATTATGAATGACAAAGAATTATTAGAAAAAGACATTTTTTCTAAGGTATTAAGAGCAGGAAGAAGAACATACTTCTTTGATGTTAGAGCTACAAAAGCCGACGATTATTACATTACCATTACTGAAAGTAAAAAATTTACAGAAGAAGATGGTTCGTATCATTTTAAAAAACATAAAATTTATTTATATAAAGAAGATTTCGCTTCTTTCAATGAAATTTTAAGTGAAATGACCGAATATGTAATTAACCATAAAGGAGAAGAAGTAATTTCAGAAAGACATCAAAGAGATTTTAAAAAAGAATCTGATGGAGTAGACTATTCAAATTCTGAAGAAGGGCCAACTTCAACTTCTTCAAAAAATTATACAGATATAGATTTTGACGATATTTAAAAAAAAATGCTTTCTAAAGAAAGCATTTTTTTTTAATCTATTTGAAATATTAAATTTCAATAAATACAAATAAAAAAAGGCAATCTTTCGATTGCCTTTTTTTTTGAGCCAGTGGAGGGACTCGAACCCACGACCTGCTGATTACAAATCAGCTGCTCTAGCCAGCTGAGCTACACCGGCGACTCATTTTGCAGTGCAAATATAGTCTTGATAATTTAATTTGCAAAAAAAATAATCATTTTTTTTGCGATTTTTTTTAGTTTAATTCGTTCACTTTTGCAACAAATTGATTTGCAGCAACTTCAAATTCTTCTTTAACTAATTTGTAATGTGCTTTTTTATTTTCAACATTTTTTTGGTTTACTTTTACCATTAATGCATCAAATGTATCGTAAATATCTCCTACTAAAGCTTCAGATGTTTCTGTTGGTTTACCTGTAGAAGTCATTTCCCAAATATATACTATGTTTAAGATATCTCCTAAAACGTAGTTAATTTCTTTTTTCAAGTTTTTAACGCTTGCCATTTTCTTATTTTTAAAAATTATGATGCAAAAGTAAACAATATATCAATACGCTGCTAATTAAATTGTAATTTCCAAAAGAGACGCATCGCCAAAAATTTCAAAATCATCAATTATTGCTGGTATTAATAAGGTATCTCCTTTTCTAAATTCAGATTGAAAATGTAGCATACTTATAGTAAAACTACCTTCTGTACACATAAAAACCGTAAACGATTCTTTCGTTTTTTTCCAATTGTATTTTTCTGAAATTTGTAAAATATTGGTCTTAAAAAAAGGACATTCTACTAAATTAACTGACTTGTTTTTAGCAGCATCATAGTTTAATTTGGTATTTGTAGGTTCAAAGTTTATTGCATCAAGAGCAAAATCTGTATGTAATTCTCTTCCAACTCCATTTGCATCTACCCTATCCCAATCATATAATCGATAGGTAATATCACTTGTTTGTTGAATTTCTGCGAGTAAAACACCTCCACCAATAGCGTGAACGGTACCTGTTTCCAGAAAAAAAGCATCGCCTTCTTTTACAGGAGTTTCATTTAAAACAGCAACTAATGTATTATTTTCTAAATGTTTTTGATACTCTTTTCTATTTGTTTTGTCTTTAAATCCAACAACCAATCTTGCTTTTTCATCGGCTTGCATAACGTACCACATTTCTGTTTTACCAAAAGAATTATGACGCTCTTTTGCTAATGCATCATTAGGATGAACTTGAATAGACAAATCTTCTTTGGCATCAATAAACTTAAAAAGCAAGGGAAAATTGTGTCCGAAATATTGAATGGACTTTATGCCTAAAACTTCTGTAGGATATTTTTCAATTAATTGATTTAAATTCAACCCTTTGAATTCCCCATTAGCAACCACGCTAATATCATTTTCTACGGTTGATAATTCCCAGCTTTCTCCAATTTGTTGACCATTAAAAGATTTATTTAACACTTCTTTTAGTTTGGCACCTCCCCAAATTCGTTCTTTAAAAATAGGTTCAAAAAGTAATGGATAAAATAACATTTATTCGCCTCTATAGGTTACAAAATTACGTGGCGTTTCGTATAAAACCACTTCTAAATCTAGATTTGAATTAATGTGTGATCTTAATTTTTGCCAAATTACAACTGAAATATTTTCGGCTGTTGGATTTAGATTTTCAAAATCGGGAACGTCTAAATTCAAATTTTTATGGTCAAACGCATTTTCAATATGCTCTTTTATTAAATCTGATAAAATTTTAACATCAATTACAAAACCTGTTTCCTGATCAATTTCACCTGTAACACTTACAATTAATTCGTAGTTGTGCCCATGATAATTTACATTATTACATTTTCCGAAAATGGCATCGTTTTTTTCCATAGACCAATCTTTTCGATACAATCTATGAGCCGCATTAAAATGTGCTTTTCTACTTACTGTTACTTTCATTTCTTTATATATTTTCATCAAAATGATGATAAAATTCTTCAAATATTATTTTAAACCAAACGGTGTAAAGATTCGGATTAATAATCATGTCATTTTTTATATCTTCTATTCTCACCCATTTCCAACTTTCTACTTCATCTTTATTAATATTAGGTATGTCATTATAATAACCAAGCATCACATGATCTAATTCATGCTCTGTTAATCCATTATCAAATGGAGCTTTATAGATAAAATGGAACATTTCTTTCAATTCTGTTTCAAAACCCATTTCTTCTCTTAGTCGTCTTGTTCCAGCTTGAATATTTGTTTCATTTTCTCGTTGATGACTACAACAAGTATTGGTCCACAATAAAGGAGAATGGTATTTATGATGCGCCCGTTGTTGCAACATCAACTCATTTTTATCATTTAAAATAAAAACAGAAAAGGCTCTGTGCAAAACTGCTTTTTCATGTGCTTCTAGTTTATTCATCAATCCAATAGGATTGTCATTTGCATCGACTAAAATAACTTTTTCTTCTACCACTCCTAAATATTTAATTGTCAAATTTACAAAAAAAATAATTTTTACAGCAAAGATATCCTGAAATAAAGACTTTAACGTATTGTTAATAAAATTGGGTTGGTTATACCATAAAAAATTGTATTTTTACGCTTCTAAAATTTTAAAAGAAAAAATGGGTAAAATCATTGCAATTGCCAATCAAAAGGGTGGAGTAGGAAAAACAACAACTTCGATTAATCTAGCCGCTGCATTAGGTGTTTTAGAAAAAAAAGTATTATTAATTGATGCTGATCCGCAAGCAAATGCGAGCTCTGGTTTAGGAATTGACGTGGAAAGTGTTGAAATAGGTACTTATCAAATAATTGAACACAGCAATACCGCAAAAGAAGGTGTAATTCCTACAAGTGCTCCAAACGTATGGATTATACCCGCACACATTGATTTAGTTGCTATAGAAATTGAATTGGTAGACAAAGACAGCAGAGAATATATGCTTAAGCAAGCGCTACTAGAAATTAAGGAAGAATACGATTATATAATTATTGATTGCGCACCATCCTTAGGATTATTAACATTAAATGCATTAACCGCTGCTGATAGTGTTGTTATTCCAATCCAATGTGAATATTTTGCATTAGAAGGTCTAGGAAAATTATTAAATACAATAAAAAGCGTACAAAAAATTCACAATCCAAGTTTAGATATCGAAGGACTATTATTAACGATGTACGATACCCGTTTACGATTATCAAATCAGGTAGTTGAAGAAGTTCAAAAGCATTTTAATAACATGGTTTTTTCGACTATTATTCAAAGAAATATTAAATTAAGTGAAGCGCCAAGTTTTGGAGAAAGCATTATAAATTATGATGCAACAAGCAAAGGAGCTGCAAATTACTTAAATTTAGCAGAAGAAATTATCAAGAAAAACAGTAGTAACTAATGACAAAAGCAGTAAAAAAACCTGTGTTAGGAAGAGGCCTTTCAGCACTTTTAAGCGATCCTTCAAATGACATCAAGTCTGTTGAAGATAAAAATGCAGACAAAGTTGTAGGAAGTATCATTGAGCTTGATATTAATTTTATTGAAATAAATCCGTTTCAACCTAGAACTAATTTCAATGAAGACACACTTCAAGAATTAGCTAAATCTATTAAAGAAGTTGGCGTTATTCAACCTATTACTGTTAGAAAATTAGAATTTAATAAATACCAACTAATTTCTGGAGAACGAAGATTACGTGCTTCAAAATTATTAGGACTTTCTACTATTCCTGCCTATATTAGATTAGCAAACGATAACGAATCACTTGTTATGGCTTTGGTTGAAAACATTCAACGTCATGATTTGGACCCAATTGAAGTAGCCATTTCGTACCAAAGATTAATTGAAGAAGTAAATTTAACTCAGGAAGAAATGAGCGAGCGTGTAGGTAAAAAACGTTCAACCATTACAAACTATTTACGTTTACTAAAACTAGATCCGATTATTCAAACAGGTATGCGAGATGGATTTATTTCGATGGGACACGGTAGAGCATTAATTAATATTGAAGACCAAGAAGCACAAAGCGATATTTACCACACCGTTGTTACTCAAAATTTATCGGTTAGAGATACGGAAGCGTTAGTAAAAAAATATCAAGAAGGATTAAAACCAAAAACAAGTAAAACGGCTACTACAAAATCATTTGAAATTGCAACTGAACAAAAGAAAACTTTTGCTAATTTTTTTGGTGCAAAAGTAGATATTAGCGTTGCCGCAAATGGTAAAGGGAAAATAGCCATTCCTTTTCATTCTGAAGAAGATTTTAATCGAATTATGAAATTAATCAACGATTAGTGAAGTCGTTTCTTTACATATTTATTTTACTGTTTTTGGGCACAACATTTTCTGTGGCTCAAAAGAGAGAATTAAAAATTGAAACTAAAGACATCGTAAAGTCTGATATCAATCCATTATCGCCAGCAAAAGCAGCTTTTTATTCTGCTATTTTGCCAGGATTAGGTCAGGCATATAATAAAAAATATTGGAAAATCCCTATTGTTTACGGTGCTATTGGTGCTGGGGTTTATTTTATTATGGATAATAATAAAAAGCACCACCAATACCGTGACGAATACAAAAAACGATTAGCTAATGGAGGCGCAATTGATACTTCCGACCTTACTTATGGAAAATTAAGTACCGAAAGTGTCATTAGAGGACAAAAATTCTATCAGAAAAACAGAGACTTATCTGTACTTATTACAGCTGGTTTATATATTCTAAATATTGTAGAAGCAAATGTAGACGCTCATTTATTGCAATTTAACGTGAATGACGATTTATCATTAAAACCCGATTTACATACCAATCCTTATACATTTAATCAAAATGTAGGATTTACATTAACGTATCAATTTTAACATTTTATTTCGTAACATTTTAATTAAAACAACAACTAATCAAAATGAAAATAGCATTATTAGGTTATGGTAAAATGGGAAAAGTAATTGAAAAAATTGCTTTAGAACGTGGTCATGAAATTGTTTTAAGAAAAGGAAGTTCTGATTCTTTTGAAGGAATAACACAAGCCGATATGGCTATTGATTTTAGCGTTCCAACTTCAGCTGTTAATCATATTTCAGAATGTTTAAACCAAAATATCCCTGTGATTTCTGGAACAACAGGTTGGTTAGAAAATTATGATGAAATGGTACATTTATGTCAAGCAAAAAACGGAAGTTTTATTTATGCTTCTAACTTTAGTTTAGGCGTAAATATATTTTTCGAACTAAATAATTATTTAGCAAAAATGATGAAAAACCTTAAAGACTACAATGTCTCAATGGAAGAAATTCATCACACTCAAAAATTAGATGCCCCAAGCGGAACAGCAATAAGTTTAGCAAATGGAATCATAGAAAATACAAATTATATCAATTGGACATTAGAAAATCCATGTAAAAATGAAATTCATATTGACGCAAAAAGAATAGAAAACATTCCTGGAACACATGCTGTTTTTTACGATAGCAAAGTGGATCAAATTGAAATAAAGCATACCGCACATAGTAGAGAAGGCTTTGCTTTAGGTTCAGTCATAGCTGCAGAATGGTTAATAGGTAAAAAAGGCGTTTTCACTATGAAAGACGTTTTGGGGATATAAGTATAATTTACGAATTACGAATTACAAAAACAAAATTATGGAAATGACATCTTGGATTATTACAGTATTAATAATTAGTACAATACACGCAATTTGCACTTGGAAATTATACACAAAAGCAGGCAGAAAAGCTTGGGAAGCCTACGTTCCTGTTTATAACGGAATTGTATTAATGCAAATGATAAACCGTCCAAAATGGTGGGTGCTTTTGCTGTTTTTACCTGTAATTAACTTGTTAATTTTGCCTGTAATTTGGATTGAAACCTTACGTACTTTCGGTAAAAAATCCACTGCAGATATGTGGTTGGGTGTTCTTACATTCGGATTGTATGTTGGTTATATAAATTATACACAAGACGTTTCATACGAATCGGAACGCGATACCAAACCCGCAACAAAGGCATTAGACACATTAGGTTCAATCACTTTTGCATTAATAGTAGCGACTTTTGTGCATACGTATTTTATTCAACCCTTTGTGATTCCTTCTTCATCGTTAGAAAAATCGTTATTAATTGGTGATTTTTTATTCGTAAGTAAGTTTCATTATGGCGCAAGAACACCAATGACTCCAGTTGCTGCACCAATGGTTCACGACTCAATTCCACTTGTAAAAAAATTATCATATTTAAGCAAACCACAATTACCATATTTTAGATTTCCAGCCTTGGAAAAAATAAAGAATAACGACATAGTTGTTTTCAATTGGCCAAGAGATACACTTTCAAATATGTATTTGCCAGCTACAGAAAGAATTGACAAACCACGCGATAAGAAAACAAATTATGTAAAACGTTGTGTTGGTATTGCCGGCGACAGTTTACAAATTAAAGACGGAATTGTTTTTGTGAATGGCAAAGAATTGATATTACCTGAAAGAGCAAAACCTCAGTATTCTTACAAAATTAGTACCGACGGCAAAACACCAATTGATTTTGAAACAATTTTAAGAGAAATGAAAGTTACCGATCCAGCAGGAATGATAACTAACGACACACTTTATGTTCAAGCATTAACTTTTGAAAACGCAGAAAAATTAAAATCAATTAGCGGTATCACTTCTGTAAAAAGAATGATAAACAAAAAAGCAGAAGATGGCGTATTCCCAGATTTTAAAGACGGAAATCCATCCGTAACAAACAATTGGAATGGTGATAATTTTGGTCCAATTTATATTCCACAAGCTGGTAAAACAGTTGCTTTAAACAAAGAAACATTACCGTTATATAAGTTAATCATCACTGAGTATGAAGGAAACAAACTTGAAGTAAAAGGTAATGAAATTAAAATAAACGGGAAAATAGCTACTACCTACACCTTTAAACAAGATTATTACTGGATGATGGGAGACAACAGACATAATTCGTTAGATGCACGTTATTTCGGTTACACGCCTGCAGATCATATAGTTGGTAAACCTATTTTTATTTGGATGAGTTTAGATTGGAATGCAAAAGGTTTACTAAATAAATTTAGAACCGAACGTTTCTTCACAACAGTTAGCGGAGAAGGTCAACCAGAATC
>JBFYPW010000059.1:0-12773 GCA_041303115.1 Flavobacterium sp. | reverse complement strand
TAACAGTAGATTATCGCGAAAAATTTGCAGCCGCTGGTCGTTTTCCAGGTGGTTTCTTCAAAAGAGAAGCGCGCCCAAGTGATAGCGAAGTATTAACGATGCGTTTAGTAGACCGTGTATTACGTCCGCTTTTCCCAGATGATTACCACGCGGAAGTACAAGTTATGATTCAGTTAATGTCTCACGATGAAGAAGTGATGCCTGATTCATTAGCAGGTTTAGCCGCTTCAGCAGCATTAGCCGTTTCAGACATTCCTTTTTACAACTTAATTTCTGAAGTACGTGTTGCACGTATCGACGGAAAATTTGTAATTAACCCAAGCAGAGAAGACTTAGCGAAATCTGACATCGATATGATGATTGGTGCTTCTATGGATTCTGTTGCGATGGTTGAAGGAGAAATGAAAGAAATTTCAGAAGCAGAAATGGTAGAAGCTATCAAATTTGCTCACGAAGCTATTAAAGTTCAAATTCAAGCGCAATTGCGTTTACAAGCTGCTTTTGGTAAAAAAGAAACGCGTACTTACGAAGGTGAGAGAGAAAACGAAGAAATTTACAAAAAAGTAAAAGCTGCTGCTTACGATAAAATTTATAATATCGCTAAAGTAGGTTCGGCTAAGCACGAAAGAAGTGCTGCATTTGCGGAAGTAAAAGAAGAAGTAAAAGCGTTATTTACTGAAGAAGAATTAGCTGCTGATGGCGATTTAGTATCTAAATATTTCTATAAAACGAATAAAGAAGCCGTTCGTAACGTGGTATTAGAATTAGGTATTCGTTTAGATGGTAGAAAAACAACTGACATCAGACCAATTTGGTGTGAAACAGATTATTTACCAAGAGTTCACGGTTCTTCATTATTTACACGTGGAGAAACTCAAGCTTTAGCTACAGTAACTTTAGGGACTTCAAGAGAAGCAAATCAAATAGATTCTCCATCTGAACAAGGTGAAGAAAAATTCTATTTACATTATAACTTCCCTCCTTTCTCAACTGGAGAAGCAAAACCTTTAAGAGGAACTTCAAGAAGAGAAGTAGGTCACGGAAATTTAGCGCAAAGAGCTTTAAAAAATATGATTCCTGCAGATTGTCCTTACACCATTCGTATTGTATCTGAAGTATTAGAATCTAACGGTTCGTCTTCTATGGCAACTGTTTGTGCTGGAACAATGGCATTAATGGATGCTGGAGTTCAAATGGTAAAACCAGTTTCTGGAATTGCTATGGGATTAATTACTGATGGTGAAAAATTCGCAGTATTATCTGATATTTTAGGTGATGAAGATCACTTAGGAGATATGGACTTTAAAGTAACTGGAACTGCTGACGGAATTACAGCTTGTCAAATGGATATTAAAATTGACGGTTTACGTTATGATATAATGGAGCAAGCTTTAGGACAAGCACGTGACGGACGTTTACATATTTTAGGAAAATTAACAGACACCATTGCAGCTCCAAGAGCTGAGGTTAAGAAACATTCTCCAAAAATTATTACAAGAACTATTCCTGG
Source organism: Flavobacterium sp. (assembly GCA_041303115.1). Taxonomy (GTDB): domain Bacteria; phylum Bacteroidota; class Bacteroidia; order Flavobacteriales; family Flavobacteriaceae; genus Flavobacterium. The sequence goes on along the minus strand of JBFYPW010000059.1, from coordinate 11,263 downwards.
AAACTTCATTGGTGCCTTAATTGGACCTGGTGGAAAAGTAATTCAAGAATTACAAAAAGCCACTGGAACTACTATCGTAATTAACGAAGTGGACGAACAAGGTGTAGTTGAAATCTTAGGTACAGATCCTGATGGAATTGCAGCTGTTTTAGCTAAAATAGATTCTATCATTTTCAAACCAACAATGGGAGAAGCTTACGAAGTGAAAGTAATTAAAATGTTAGATTTCGGTGCGGTAGTAGAATATACGGCTGCTCCAGGAAACGAAGTTTTATTACACGTATCTGAATTAGCTTGGGAAAGAACTGAAAATGTTACTGATGTAGTAAACATGGGTGATGTATTTATGGTGAAATACTTAGGTGTTGACCCAAAAACTAGAAAAGAAAAAGTGTCAAGAAAAGCACTTTTACCAAGACCTCCAAGAGAAGAGAAAAAAGACGACGCTTCGAAAGCATAATCTTATTTTTTTAAATAGTTTAAATCCCGATAGTGTAAAAAGTATCGGGATTTTTTTACTGCCTGTAATAAATGCCAAATAAAATACTTTGACTACCAAAATTTTCAGGGATTCTATTTTCAAATAAACCAAATGGAGTAAACTGATAATTGAATTGAACCCCTACATTTTTAAAATTTAGCTTAATACCTTGCGATAAAAAAAGGGTTGCCAGACCAAAATCGTACGTTTCATTAGTATCTTTTTTATATGCATCATTCAAAATATCTGTATAGCGTTTATGATTGGCGTCATAAAATAATACAGCCAACCCAAAACCTGTATTCCATTCTATATTATTCCTAGGCGACACTTGTGAAAAGGGAAAAATTTTAGCAAAACGAAAACCTAAATTACAACCAAACCTACGAGAACCTAAAGAAAATATGGAATCTTTATAGGTTAAATATATATTGGAAGCTTGTTTCGGAATCAATATATTCAAACCCACATCAATATAATCGTCATTTTTTATTTTACTCCTAAACCAAAATCCGTAGCTAGGTGAAAGTTCAAATTTATTACTCATATTTCCTAGAGGTTTTACCAAACCTACCTCAACATAAACGCGCTCATATTCCAATTTGTTTTGCTCTTGTTGTTTTTCTTTCGCTTCTTGTTCTTGATCTTTTTGAAATGTCTCTAATTTATTTTTCAAATGTTCTTTCTCTTGCGAAAATATCATATTAAATGCTATCAAACACATACAAATTACTAACTTTTTCATCTTTTACCAATTTATAAAAGGCATCGACCTTTTGTTGTTAATATTCCACAATCCAACCTGAAAACCTTTGGACTTCGACATGTTAAAAATGCCAAATTGAACACCAGAATGGACAACAGCATAATTGTAAAATCCGATTTGAACACCTTTCAAACTGTAGGTTTCATTAAACAAACCAATGGTAGCACCATTTAATTTATTAACTCCATTATAAGCCCCAACAGAAAATCCGTTTAAAGTATCCGATTGTAAACCGAAACCTGTTACATTTATTCCATTCATTGTTTTGATTTTATTGAATAAAGAAACAGATAAGCCGTTCACATTGGCTGAAGTCATAAAACAACCCGAACTCACATTTATACCATTCATTTGAATTAATAAATCTGATTGGTCCATTTTATTGATTTGTAAACTATCTTTATCAATGTTTACTTTGTTTTTCCGAATTAAATCAGGAATATAAAACACAAAAAAAGGAATCGCTAAACCCATTGGATTGGCTTCTAAATTAATCCCGTTGATGGTTTGTTTCTCGATATTCTGATTGTCGAAATGTCCAACACCTAAAACCAAACCATTGACTTTATTTACTCTTTTCGCGATGGGCGATAAACTAAAAACCTGTGAATGAGTTTCATATCTTTTATTTTCTTGTGCAAAAACAAATGAAAAGCCACAAATCATAATTACTAAAAATATCTTTTTCATCCAACAACATTTAAAAGTGAAACAAAACGAATACTACTTTTAATTTGAATTCGATTAATCACTTCCGAATAACGAACCAAATCTTTTGCTGTAACTTTTTCTAAATTGTCTGCGATTGTTACAATTCTACGTTTTAATTTTTTCATAATCTCTGGTTTAATAATGCCCAAAAGTATTTTAATAATCACAAAATAAATTGCAGAAAATAATAATTTGTATCTTTGAATTTGCGAAAATCACAAATATGAAGCCTCAAGAAATTCTTTTAAAAGAAATCCGACAACGAATTGATAACGAAACGTCTATGAATGAAGTCATTTCAAAAGCACTTCAAATCAGTTATGATGCAGCACACCGAAGAATTTCGATGAAAAGTAAATTTTCAATTGAAGAAACCGTTACATTGTGTCAAGAATTTGGCATTTCTATGGATCAATTGTTTCAACAAAAAGAAAGTTTGATTGTAGAAAAAACCAAAAACATACAAACACAAGCCGATTTTAAAGCCTATTTCGAAAAGTCTAAAGCGTTTTTGTCTGATTTTAATCCAACCTCTACCACTTTATATTATTCGGCAAAAGACATCCCTATGAATTATGCTGTGGCGGGAACTTTGTTTTCTAAATTTAAATTTTTTATTTGGTTTAATTTACTAACCCAAACTAAAGCAACAGCTTTTGAAGAATTTGTTTTTGATACTAACATTCTTAACGAAACTTCGGCATTAAAACAATTTTTCGAACACTCAAAACGGGTAGAAATTTGGAACGACACCACTATCAATAGTTCCTTACAACAAATCTATTATTTTTATGAATCGGGCTTGCTACACTATGCAAACGCTAAATTATTGCTAGAAGACTTAACTAAAATTGTAGCCGATTTAGAATTAAAATGCCAAACCAACACACCCAATTTTCAACTGTATCATAACGAATTACTGATTTTAAACAATTCGGTTTTATTTACTTCAGAACAAAAACTAAAGTTCTTTTTACCTTATAATGCCTTAGGTTATTATGTCACTTCTGATAAAAACGCTTGTTTAGAACAAAAAGAATACATTGCTAATCAGCTTTCCAATTCCAAATCGTTAAACCAATCGGGGAAAAAAGATCAGAAAATATTTTTTAATAAAATGCGTCAGAAAATTGATTTTTACAAAACGAAAATTGAGAATTATGTGGTGGAGTAGTATATTTTAAAATTTAATTTGGACTATCAAGACCTAGTTTTGAAAACATTTTATAATGACAAATAATCAAGACTACAAACAGCAAAACTGCAATTATTTTATATTCCATTTTTCCATTTCGTTTGTAAATTGTAAAAATAAAATATACAAAAGAAGGAATTAATCCCATCAAAGTAAAAACCAAAATAAATCCTAACCCCGTATTATCGTGCGTTCCACCACCAAAAATTTTTATCAAAACATCATTTAAGGCGATTAATAAATAAGCAAATAAACTAATGAGTATTATATTTATTTTCTCACCTTCTTTATAAATGGTGTAAGTTGTGAAAAAAATTACAACTGGAGTAAAGAGAATTCCAAACATCCCAAAATATCCAATTATTCCATTAATTAAAACAATTATTACTAAAGACATTAGTAATACAATTTCCTCTTTTTTCATGTTTTATTACTCTTTATGCACATCCTTAAACTTAAACATATCCATCAAACGTTGTTCTTTTTCAATATCAAAACCACAAGTTGATTTAAACTCTTTTGGGTTTTCATAAGTCCCAAATAACATATCCCACCAAACAATATCTCCATAATTATTCGTATGCTTATCATATTCGTGATGAATTCTATGCATTTCAGGTCGTTGAAAAATATAACCAATCCATCGTGGTGTTTTCACATTTGTGTGATAAAAAAATTCTCCCAAAGCGGTAAACAAGGTATACACAGCTCCTGCTTCTATACTCAAACCTAAAGTAGTAAACACCAAAAAGCTACCAATTATAGAATTCACTGACATCTCAAGTGGATGTTTATAAAAAGAAGTAATAACCTCCAAACGTTGAGGACTGTGGTGAATTTGATGAAATCTTGTCCAAAGAAAATCAAATTGATGACGCCATCTGTGCCACCAATAAAAAATGAAAGTCGCAATAAAATAGGCAATTAATCCTCCAAAAAACGGATTCACATGTTCTGATAAATGAAATAAGGAATATTGAGAAAGCCAAATTTCCCATGTAAAACCCGCAAGAGTTACAACTCCAAGTTGAATAAAATTCACAGCTAAAACTCTAATCGTCCAAGTAGGCACTTCAGGTAATTTCCAACCAGGAATCATTCGTTCTAGCAAAAAACAAAATACAAAAACAATAAAAATAATAGTGAGTGTCATAATAATTTTAGATTTACAATTAATAATAAATCAAAAGTACTTGTATCCCTTAATTAAAATGATGCACCTAAGTTAATAAATAACTAAATTATTCTTTTTCTAATTCTACTCAAAGATTGTGGTTTTACTCCAACATAAGAAGCGATAAGATATTGAGGAATACGCTGAACTAAATCTTTATAATTTTGCAAAAAATATCTATATCTTTCTTCTGGATTGTATTGATGAACCGTTAGAAGTTGATTGACCATTATTACAAATCGATGTTCAATAATCATCCTGCCAAGAAAGTTAGCATTTTTTGATTCTCTGTATAAATTTTGTAGATCCTCATAATCAATTACCAAAAATTCACAATCTTCAAGTGCTTGAATATTTTGTATCGATGGTTGTCTCGAAATAAAACTACCATAATCTGAAACAAATTCGCCTTCTTTGGTGAATTCTAAAGTCGCTTCTTCCTCATTTTTAAACACAAAATAACGTACCAAACCTTTACATAAAAATCCAAGTTTCGTATTGACTTCTGTGGATTGCAAAAAATATTCATTTTTTTGTAACGAAAAAGATTTGAATGCATTTAAAATTAGTTTTTCTTCTTCAAAATCCAAAGGCACTAATTTCTTTAATGAAGCTAAAAGAATATTGTGAGAATTCATTTTTTTTACAATATTAAAAAAATATAATCTGTAAATATATTAAAGAATGCAAATAATCGATTATTTTTCCAATCAAAAGATTTTTTTATAACTTTTTGTAACTTTTTTATTTTTATTGCGTATAACAAGGAGAACATTAACGTGAAGGGGAAAATTCAATGAGACAACTTAAAATAACCAAGCAGGTTACCAATCGTGAAACTGCTTCCTTAGACAAATATTTACAAGAAATTGGTAAGGTAGATTTAATTACTGCCGATGAAGAAGTAGAATTAGCACAACGTATTAAAGCGGGTGACCAACGCGCCCTAGAAAAATTAACGAAAGCCAATTTACGTTTCGTTGTATCGGTGGCTAAACAATACCAAAATCAAGGATTAACACTTCCCGATTTGATTAATGAAGGAAACTTAGGTTTAATTAAAGCCGCACAACGTTTTGATGAAACACGTGGTTTCAAATTCATTTCATATGCGGTATGGTGGATTCGTCAATCGATTTTACAAGCTTTGGCTGAACAATCTCGTATCGTACGTTTGCCTTTGAACAAAATTGGTTCTATCAATAAAATCAACAAAATGTATGCTTTGTTAGAGCAATCTAATGAAAGACCGCCTTCTGCTGAGGAAATTGCAAAAGAATTAGATATGACCGTAAATGACGTAAAAGAGTCTATGAAAAACTCTGGTCGTCACTTATCAATGGATGCGCCACTTGTAGAAGGGGAAGATTCTAACTTATATGACGTATTACGTTCAGGTGAGTCACCAAATCCAGATAGAGAATTAATTCACGAATCACTTCAAACTGAAATTGAACGTGCTTTGGAAACCTTAACTCCAAGAGAAGCAGATGTAGTGCGTTTATATTTTGGCTTAAGTGACCAGCATCCAATGACTTTAGAAGAAATTGGCGAAACTTTCGATTTAACTCGTGAGCGTGTACGACAAATTAAAGAAAAAGCAATTCGCAGATTGAAACATACTTCAAGAAGTAAAATATTAAAAACATATCTTGGATAAATTTCAATAAAAAAATTCCAAATCTCAATTTAGACTTTATCGGTCAATTTTGGAATTTGGAATTTTATTTTTGGAATTTTACAGTGAACAACTCAAACTATAAAATGAAAAACACACTTATCGCTCCTTCGGTTTTAGCTGCAGACTTTGCTAATTTACAACGCGACATTGAAATGATTAATGTTAGTGAAGCTGATTGGTTTCATATTGACATTATGGATGGCGTTTTTGTACCGAATATTTCTTTTGGAATGCCCGTTTTGCAAGCAATTTCAAAACACGCTACCAAAACCATAGATGTACATTTAATGATAGTAGATCCTGACAGATACATTACTACTTTTGCTAAATTAGGAGCGAATGTATTGACAGTTCATTATGAAGCTTGTAATCATTTACACAGAACGCTACAGGCAATAAAAGCTGAAGGTATGAAAGCTGGAGTAGCCATAAACCCTCACACAAGTGTAAAAGTTTTGGAAGATATTATTCAAGATATTGATTTGGTTTGTATCATGAGTGTAAATCCAGGATTTGGCGGACAAAGTTTCATTGAAAAAACATATGACAAAGTAGGTCAATTGAAAGAAATGATACAAAGATGTAAAGCCAACACCATTATAGAAATTGATGGTGGTGTAACCAATAAAAATGCAAAACAATTAGCAGATGCTGGTGCAGATGTATTAGTTGCAGGAAGTTATGTTTTTGGCGCACAAGACCCAATCGCAACCATTGCTGATTTGAAGCAAATAACAAAATAAAAAGCACTCCGATTATAAAAAAATCCTTCTTTTTAAAGAAGGATTTTTTGTTTATAGCGATTTTCTCAAAATTAATTGACTTTCGTTTTCTATTTTTTCTTTCGTATTGTTTAAAATCATTTCTGCTAAACGGATTCCCATTTCACTAAAATTAGTTGAAATAGTTGTAATGCCTTTAGCTACCACTTTTTTCAAAGGCGTGTCATTATACGAAATTAACCCAATATCTTTTCCAATTGCTAATTTACTTAAGGCTGCATTTTCAATAATTGTTACTAAATCTCTATCATTAGGCAAAATATACACGTCGCCTTTTTGAAGAGAATCCACTGTAAATTCCGACTTAATTTCATACTCAAAATGATACGTAGTACAGAAGCTTTCAAAGCCCAACACCATTCCAATAGGTTCTTTTTTTCCAGGAAAAATTAAAACCAATTTCTTATATTTTTTTAATCGTTTCAGTCCTTTCTCTAAAGCAGTATAGATATCTTTTACAAAATTCTGATAGACTGCAGGATACTTTTTTAAATCGTCTCGAGTTTGATCTAAAATATACGTTTCATCCAAAGGTAATTTATTAATAATTTCCGTTGTATGTTCTAAATTAGAAGGCATAATAATGTATTTGGAATAATTCCCAATACTGTCTTGAATCAATTTTGTAAACACCTCCCTATTAAAATGATGAAAAAAGATATCCACATTTGCCTTGTCATTTATCGTATCTAAAAACGAATTATAAATTTCTTCCTTAAAAGCATTTAATTCATCAAACAAAAGAAAGATGCGCTGTTCGGATTTAAAATCTGTACTTTTAATAAAATATCCTTTTCCTAAAATAGCATATATAACGCCTCGTTTTTTTAATTCGTTATACGCTAACAATACCGTGTCTCTTGATAAATTATGCCTTAAGCAAATTTTATTTATAGAAGGCAATTTCTCGTTTATAACCAATTTATGCAACAAAATTGCCTTTTCTATTGAAAAAATAATTTGCTTATATTTCGGAATCGAAGAAGTTGTATCAATAGTTATCATAAAAACAAATGTATGAAACTGGTAGTTAAAAAACAACAAACTGGTAGGTACCGGTATGATGTTATTTATAAAAAATATAAATTTGAATTGTAATCAAAATACCTTTAATAAAATTGTCGGATATTAAAAAAGATAATAAAAATATTACTTCGTTCGGATGTACTTCGAATGGAAAAGAATCATTTTGCTATACATTACGAAACTCAAATGGTGTAGAAATAGCAATTATTGACTATGGCGCTACCATTCAATCTATAAAAATACCCGTTTCATCAGAAAAAAAAGTAGATGTTGTGTTGGGTTTTGATACTGTTTCTGACTACGAAAAATCATTTACGCTTTCGGGTGCCCCTTTTATTGGAGCTGTAGTGGGAAGATTTGCAGGTAGAATAAAAAATGGAGCTTTCAAAATAAATGAGTACGTTTTTCAACTTAATAAAAACTTAGGACAGCATCATTTACATGGTGGGAAAACCAATTTCAGCAACAGCTTTTGGAACGTAATTTCACATTCAAACAATTGCATCACTTTAGAATATATTTCAAAAGAAGTAGATGAAAATTACCCAGGTGATTTAACAGTTCAAGTAACCTACAACTTAAGTGATATTGACGAATTAGAAATTACTTATACCGCAAAAACAACAAAAGACACCATTATAAACTTAACACAACACTCATATTTCAATTTAGACGGACACGAAAAAACAATTGAAAACCAAAAACTACAAGTAACGTGTTCGGAGATTTTAGAAACTGATGAAGAAAATGTTCCTACAGGCAATTTTTCAAACATTATTGATACTTCATTTGATTTTTTAACCTTCAAAAATTGCCCAACAAAAATTGATACTTCATTTGTTATTTCTGATAATTCTACTTCTGTAGCTACTTTAAAAAGCACCGAAAACAAATTACAAATGCATGTTTTCACGAACCAACCTTCGGTACATATTTATGTTGGAGGCAATTGCGAAAATAAAATTATTGGAAAAAATAATGTAAATTACCATGCTTTAAGTGGTATTTGCTTTGAAACGCAAAATTATCCTGATGCTCCAAACCATAGTAATTTTCCAAATGCCATACTAAGAAAAGACAACACATATTATCAAAAAACAAGTTTTAAATTTGAAAAAATATAACTTATGAAATCATTTATCAGATTAACCTTAATAGTAACTGGATTATTTTTATTTTCTTGTTCTTCAAATGATCCAGAAGTAAACCCAGCTCCTATTCCAAATATTCCTACTTCAGATGATTTTATTCGGGCTGCGGATATGTCGTATTTACCTTTAATTGAAAGCGAAGGTACCATTTTTAAGAAAAATGGAGTGGCAGAAAATGCGATTACTACCTTAAAAAATGCAGGTTGTAATACCATTAGAATTAGAATTTGGAAAAATCCGTCAACTACTAGTTCAAGTTTAGCGGAAGCAAAAGCGTTGGCATTAAGAGTCAAGCAAGCTGGGATGAAAGTTTGGTTAACTGTTCATTATTCGGATACTTGGGCAGATCCTGGCAATCAAACACCGCCATCGGATTGGGCTAGTTTATCATTTGCCAATTTAAAGACAGCTGTTAGCAATTACACCACATTATTGATGACTGAAATTCAGCCTGACATCATTCAGATAGGAAATGAAATAAATAGCGGATTTCTTTGGCCACAAGGGCATTTAATTAATAACGAATCGCAATGCTTGCAACTAATTGCTGCAGCTAGTTCGGCAATTAGAAGTCAATCTGCAACGACTAAAATAATGATTCATTATGCAGGAATTGGAAGTGGCGCCACTTGGTTTTTTAATAAAATGAGTAGTATAAATTATGACTATATTGGGTTGTCTTATTATCCTGTTTGGCATGGTAAAATACTTTCAGATGTGAATGCTACAATTACTTCTTTAGGAGAAACACATAATAAAAAAGTGGTTATTGCTGAAACCGCCTATCCGTTTACATTAGGATACAACGATTATACAAATAATATTTTAGGATTGGCCAATCAATTAGTACCTACGTATCCTGCTACAAATCAAGGACAAAAAGAGTTTATTTTGGCTATAAAAAATCTTGTAAAGCAAAATTCAAGAGGATTAGGCTTTTGCTATTGGGGTGCCGAATGGGTGGCGTTTAGAGGTCCAACAGCTACAAATGGTTCGTCTTGGGAAAATCAGGCGTTATGGGATTTTAACAACAATGCACTTCCTGTGATGGATGCATTTAGTCAAAACTAAGATGAAAAATTCACTTGTATTATTACTAGTTTCGCTTGTTTTTACTTCGTGTACAAGTACCAAAACCGCTTTTGTAAAAGGAGCCGATATTGGCTGGTTACCTCAAATGGAAGCTACAGGTTATACCTTTTATGACCAAGACGGAACAAAAAAAGAATGTTTACAATTACTGAGAGACCGAGGTATGAACTCAGTACGATTACGCGTTTGGGTAAACCCAAATACCGATAAAGCCAGCGGACATTGTAGTAAAGAAGAAACGGTTGCAATGGCATTACGAGCGCAGAAAATGGGCATGCGTGTGATGATAAACTTCCATTATTCAGATTCTTGGGCAGATCCTGCCAAACAATTTAAACCAAAAGCTTGGGAAAATCATTCGTTTCCAGAGTTATTAAATGATGTTTACAAGCATACATATGAGGTTGTTTCAGCTTTAAAAGCCACCGGCGTAACTCCAGAATGGGTACAAATAGGAAATGAAATTCCTGGAGGAATGCTTTGGCCAGAAGGCAGCACAGATAATTGGAATCAATTAGGTCAATTGCTAAACAAAGGGTATGAAGCTACAAAAGCTGTAGATAAAAATATAAAAGTAATTGTTCACGTAGATGAAGGCAATAACAACGCTAAATTCAGAACATTTTTTGATAATGCTACGGCACAAAACGTAAAATATGATATTATTGGTTTGTCGTATTATCCTTATTGGATAAAAAAAGATTATACTGAAACCATTGCCGACTTAGAATTCAACCTAAACGACATGGTAAAACGCTATAATAAAGACGTAATGATAGTTGAAGTTGGCGGCGAAGATGATAAAGTTCAAAATACCTACGAATTATTAAAAGCAACAATAGAAGCCGTAAAAAAAGTGCCCAATAACAGAGGCTTAGGTGTTATGTATTGGGAACCACAAGGTGCTAAATCATGGAGTGGTTATAGCTTAAGTGCTTGGCAAAACGATGGAAAACCATCACCCGCTTTAGATGCTTTTAAAGAAAATTAATTTTATGAAAAAAATTACATTATTACAATTAAGTAACAAATTGGTGCTATTTATTTTCTTTCTTTTTACGATTACAAACGTAATGTCGCAAGAAAAAATAAGTTTAGATGAAGATTGGAAATTTCATTTTGGACATGCCGCAAATGTTGAAAAAGATTTCGATTATAGTAAAACCGCTTTACTTCACAAATCCAATGTTTTTGCTACTACAAT
>JBFYPW010000058.1:0-13034 GCA_041303115.1 Flavobacterium sp. | reverse complement strand
GTAGCATCTTGTCGAGTATTATGAGATTTTCCTTTATCTGATGTAACAAATCCGAGTCCAAAACCTTCTGTTTCACTTTCGCTATTAGCCAGATTAATATCATAATTTAACAACAACCTATCCTTATTAATATCAAATGTAATTCCAGATTTTAAAAATTGCGATCTATTAATTTTATCACTTTCTACTTTTGATAAAATAGTGTTAGAACTGGTATTTAAAAATTCGGACCAAGTGGCGTTTTCACGATAATTTTGTCCAAAATTTAATTGCCACCCGAAATATTTGTTCTTAGCATTTAACAACACACTATTATACGTTCTATATCGTGTAGTATCGTATGTATTAAAAGCCGAACTACTCGTATAAGTCGCACTTAAGTATTTTTTTGCGTTTTTATTTGTAATAATATTTAAAATTGCACCACCGGATGTAGCAGGAAATTCAGCACCTGGTTGCGTAATTACTTCAATTCGTTCTACAGAATTAGCGGGCATTCCTTCTAAAAAAGAATTCAATTCTGCACTTGAAATATTTAATGGTCTTCCATCTAAAAAAACTTCTAATTGTTTTCCTTGATACATCATTCCAGCTACATCTGAAGAAATTAAACCTGGCAATTGTTTGATGGTTTCCATTAAAGTTCCCGAGTTTAAATTTGGTTGATCCGAGATATTAAAAATAGTTCGATCTGGTTTTTGCTCAATGGCTTTTTTTTGTTTAATAATTTTAACTTCTTCAATCTGATTTTCTTTTTGAATATCGTCTTTTTTTACTTTTATGGTATCTTGAGCAAATGCAAAAAGTACAAAAAAAGTTGAAAACAAGAAATTTAGAATAAGCTTTTTCATAAAAAATAAATAAATATTTGAATTTAATTACTTGTAAGACGAAAAAACGAGATAAAAGTTACACAATGTTTTAGATATAAAAAGTATCTTTAAACTTTATTATTTTAAATTACATTTAATGAATCTTTCAATAGAAACTCCGGCTTTATTATTTTCTGCAACATCATTAATTTTATTAGCTTATACCAATAGATTTTTAACTATTGCTCAAATTGTACGAAGTTTGAAGAAAAATTACGACCAAGACCAAAACAAATCTATTTTAGTTGAAATTAAAAACCTTAACCAAAGAATCACACTAATTAGATATATGCAACTTTTTGGCGTATTGTGTTTGTTTTTATCTGTTTTTGCGATGTTTTTACTGTTTTTAAATTATGAAACTATCGGGATTTATATTTTTGGCATCAGTCTATTGTCGTTACTTATTTCATTAGGTATTTCATTTTGGGAAATTAGCATTTCCGTAAATGCCCTTAGAATTCATCTTAAAGATTTGGTTGAAGACGGAAAAAAATAAATGCATAAATTCTAACTACCTTTGAAGCTTTTAAAAGATAAAAATGAAAAATAACATATTAAAGGGTGTTTTTCTTGTTGCATTGGGTGCTACCAGTTATGGCATGTTAGCTACATTTGTTAAATTAGCCTACAAAGACGGATACACTACGGCTGAAGTAACTTCTTCACAATTTATCTATGGAATTATTGGCATACTTTTCATCAATTTATTCCAAAAAATAGTTAATAAAGAAAAAACTCAAAAAGCCAGCTCAAAAAATATTTTCCAACTAATGGTTGCAGGAACTTCATTAGGAATTACAAGTGTATTTTATTACTTATGTGTAAAATATATTGATGTTTCAATAGCTATTGTTCTTCTTATGCAAACCGTTTGGATGGGTGTTTTATTGGAGTGGATTTTAGATAAAAAAAGACCTTCTACTCAAAAGATAATTTCGGTAATTATTGTTTTATTTGGAACTTTTTTAGCCACAAAATTATATGAATTTACAATTCAATTAGATTGGAGAGGAATATTTTGGGGGATTTTAGCTGCAGCTTCATTTACTACAACAATGTTTACTGCAAATAAAGTAGCTTTGGGAATTTCATCCGCACAACGAAGTTTGTATATGCTATTAGGTGGCGCCGTAATTGTATTTACTTTTTCTGCTTTTACACAAGTTGGATTTTTAAACATTGAAATTTTTAAAAATTACGGATTATTTTTAGCACTATTCGGCACAATTATACCACCAATATTACTAAATGCTGGTTTTCCAATAACAGGACTGGGTTTAGGAAGTATTGTAGCTTCTTTAGAATTACCGGTTTCTGTTTTCATGGCATTTTTAATATTAAATGAAAAAGTAGTTTTTTGGCAATGGAGTGGCATCGCATTAATTATTTTAGCCATAGTGATTATGAATCTTAATTTTTCAAAAAAGGAACACTAATTTCAAAAAATAGCAATAAATTAGCGTTATTAATCATCACTTTTTTATGCTTAATTTATTTGAAAAAGAACCTATATTTTTAAATTTACCCGATGCCGAGTTTATTTATTATCCAAATTTTTTCTCTAAAGAAAAAGCCGATTTATTTTTAGAAACCCTATCCAAAGAAATAGCTTGGCAACAAGATGACATAACCATTTTTGGAAAAAAAATAGCCCAACCCAGATTAACAGCTCTATATGGTAATGACGGAAAATCATATGGATATTCCAATATTGTTATGCAACCTCATCCGCTTAATAGCGCTTTAACTTTCATCAAAGAAGAAATTGAAAGTACTATAAACGAACACTTTACAACAGTATTACTAAATTTTTATAGAAACGAAAAAGACAGCAACGGTTGGCATGCAGATAATGAAAAGGAATTAGGCAGAGATCCCGTTATCGCTTCTGTAAGCTTTGGAGAAGCAAGAATGTTTCAAATAAAGCACAATACAAAAAAAGAGTTCAAGCAATCTTTATTATTAGAACATGGTAGCTTATTAGTCATGAAAAATGGCGCTCAAATGCATTATAAACATCAAATTCCAAAAGCCACTCAACCAAAAAATCCAAGAATAAATTTAACTTTCAGAAAAATTCTTTAAAAAAAGCATCTATTTTTTTGCTTCAAAATATTTTTTTTAATAATATTGAATAATAAATTAAAAATAAAATAGAATAATTAACAAATTATGCTTTTCACTAATGAAAAAAAGTAAAAAGATTGAACTAAATTACGAAGATACAGAACGTGTAATTAGTATGGCTCAAGAGGAAAAAAAGCCTTTTGAAGTAATTAAAGAAGAATTTGGTATTTCCGAAAGCGAGGTAACGGAAATTATGCGAAAAAAACTTTCTAAAGATAATTTTGAACTTTGGAAAAAGAAAGTTGCAGCAGGAAAACCTAAACCAAAGGTATTTAAAACCAATGTTTTAGATGACGATATTGACGATTTAGATAGCAAATATTATTTTAAAAATAAATTCGATTAATAAAAATCCTGTCTGATTAATATCACGACAGGATTTTTTTTGTAACAATTTTACACTTTAAACTACTTATTCTATAGAAAAAAATATATAAATGAAAAAAATAGTACTTACCCTTAGTTGCGCCATTTTTTTAATGAGTTGCAAAACATCTAATGTTACATCAACTGTAAAAAATGATGTGTCTGTTAGTATTGATTTAGTAAATGTAACTGACGATAAAGTAAAAGTTACAATAATTAATCCAACAATAACAGCTGAAACTACCACGTTTAACATTCCAAAAATTGTTCCAGGAACTTATTCTGAAGACAATTATGGAAGATTTGTGGATAATGTTAAAGCTTTTGACCAAAAAGGAAATCCTTTAAAAATTGCAAAAATGGATGAAAATTCATACACAATTTACGAAGCGACTAAATTAGCAAAAGTAACCTACAATGTTAGTGACACATTCGATACAGAAGGCGGAGCTGGTTTTGGCGAAAGTGATGACATATTTTCACCTGCAGGAACAAACATTAAAGCTGGAGAAAACTTTATGCTTAACACACATGGTTTTGTGGGCTATTTTGAAGGAAAATCCGAAATCCCATATACTGTTGAAATAAAACACCCTGCAACTTTATGGGGTGCGACTTCATTAATTGATACCAATCCAAGTAATGAAATTGACAGCTTTACCGCAGAAAGATATGGCGCTTTAGTAGACAATCCGATAATGTATTCTAAACCAGATTATACGGAATTTAATGTTGAAGGTATGGATATTGTAATTAGTGTTTATTCTCCAAATGGGAAGTATAAAGCGGCTGATATTACTCCAGAAACTGAAAAGTTTATGAGAGCTCAAAAAAAATTCTTAGGTAAATTTAACGCCAATAAAAAATATACGGTTTTGTTATATCTTTCAGATATGGCAGCAAAAGACGCTAAAGGATTTGGTGCTTTGGAACATATGACATCAACAACTGTTGTAATGCCTGAAATGATGCCATTAGAAGCGCTACAAGAACAATTAAAAGATGTGGTTTCGCATGAGTTTTTTCATATTGTAACACCATTAAGTGTTCATTCAAGAGAAATACATTATTTTGATTTCAACAAACCTCAAATGTCTGAACATCTATGGATGTATGAAGGAATTACAGAGTATTTCGCAAATTTATTTCAAGTAAATCAAGGATTAATTTCCGAAGAAGATTTCTACAAAAGAATGAATGGAAAAATAGAGGAAGCAAATGCTATGAATGATAAAATGAGTTTTACAAAAATGAGTAAAAATGTTTTGGAACAACCCTATAAAGACCAATACTTAAATGTATATCAAAAAGGAGCTTTAATTGCTATGTGTATTGATATTCAAATGAGAGAATTAAGCAACGGAAAACGAGGAATTTTAAGTTTAATGCAAGATTTATCTAATGAATTTGGTAGTAACAAACCATTTAAAGATGAAGAATTATTTGCTACAATTACTCGAATTACATATCCGCAAATTGGAGAATTTTTAAATACATACGTTGCTGGTGAAACTCCAATTCCTTACGATTTGTTTTTTGCTAAAATGGGCGTTACAAAAGGTAAAACCATCGCTACTGGAAATCCATTTCTTAAAGATGGAAGAACACCACTAATTACAGTTGATGGTGCAACAAAACAAATTAAAGCCTTAGAAGATGTTAGCAATAATATTTTTATGACCACTTTAGGAATTCAAGGTAATGATGTGTTAAAAGCATTTAATGACAAAGAATATAATTTAGACAACATATACGATTTAATTATGTCAAGCGAATCCTGGAAAGACGGTGATGCTATTTCAGTAACTGTAATTAGAGACGGAAAAGAATTAGTATTAAAAGGTAAAATTAATTTACCTAAAGAAGAAAAATCGGGTTTTATGGCGACTGATAAAACAAAAGAAGCTATAAAAAATGCTTGGTTAAAAGGCTAATTAAATTAGAACAACTAATATAAAATCCTCAAATTACTATTAATTTGAGGATTTTTTATTTTCTTTGCACTTCATATCAATTGAAATCAACACCCGTAAAATGAAAAAAATAGTTACAATACTTTTAGTTACCATTTTAGTAGCTTGTAGTAAAACAGAAAGTAATAAAACTGGAAACTTAGAAATATCTGGGAATGTAGACGGATTAAAAAAAGGAAAACTATACATTCATAAACTAAATGATACTAATTTAGTAATTTTAGATAGTATAATAATATCTGGGAAATCTAACTTTGACACCAAATTTCAATTAGACGAACCTCAAATGTTATATTTAACTTTAGATAGAGGAACTACAGAATCTATTGATAATAGCATTCAGTTTTTCGCAGAACCTGGTAAAATGACAATAGAAACAACTTTAGAAGGTTTTTATTCCAATGCAAAAATTACAGGTTCTGAAAATCAAAAAGTGTATGAAAAATTCTTAAAAATTAAGTCAAAATTAAATGATGAAAACTTAGATTTATTAGAAAAAGAATTAAAAAACAAAACCGCAAATAAAGCAACAGTAACAGAAGAAATTCAAAACAAACGCGATAAATTAACTATAAGAAAATATTTATACACTGCTAATTTCGCTCTAATTAATCCAAAATATGAGGTGTCTCCATATATTGCTTTAAGTGAAATTCCAGATGCAAATATTAAATTATTAGACACAATCAATAAAATGTTAATTCCAAAAGTAGCAAAGTCTAAATATGGAAAACGTTTAAATGATTTGATTGCTGAAAGAAAAAAAACTGAAGAAAAATAATAATTCTTTTGGTTATGAAACTAATATTAGATAGTACGTTTAGTAAAATAAATTATTCAAACGAATTATTTGAAACTGCAGAATACGACACTTGTGTTTTCGATTCCTGTACTTTTATTAAAACAACGCTTTCAAAAAGTGTATTTACAAACTGCGAGTTTATTAATTGCAATTTTGAAGCACCAATTATCAGCCAAACTTCTTTCAAAGAAGTAACTTTTCAGGAATGTACCCTTTTAGGAATTCAATTTGAATATTGTAATGACTTTTTATTTGAAGTTTCTTTCGATTCTTGTATGTTACAAGTTTGTTCATTTTTCAAAATGAACTTAAAAAACTCAAAATTTAAAGATTCAAAAGTCATTGATATTGATTTTTCAAACGCTACACTTAGCGGAGTTAAATTTGAAAATTGCGATTTATCAAAATCTATTTTTGACGCAACAAATTTAGAAAAAACGGACTTCAGCACAGCAATTCATTTTTCAATTCATCCTGAAAACAATAAACTTAGTAAAACTAAATTTTCTAATGAGAATTTAAGTGGGCTTTTAAACAAATATGATCTGGATATTATTTAATTTCTAACCTTGAAATTAAAGGAAAATGATCGCTATTATAAAAATCATTTAACGTTTCAAAACTTTTTATTTGAATGTTTTTATCTGCAAAAATATAGTCAATTCGAGCTGGATAATATTTAAAATTATAGGTTTTACCAAATCCTTCTCCATTAGATTCAAACGCATCTTGCATAGGTCCTTTTATGGTTCTGTATACAAAAGAAAAGGCGCTGTTATTCATATCTCCACAAATAATTTTTTTATACTTGCAATCCGTATAATGCTGTTTTAACAATAAGGCTTGCTCTTGTTGTTTGGTAAATGCACTACTGATTTTTCTAAAAATATATTTGGTTTTAGATTCATTCATTTTCTGAATTTCCTCTTCTTCAATATCGGTACTAATTTTTATTGATTGCAAGTGCATACTATAAATTCGCAACGTATCTTTGTCTTTAATAATATCGGCATAAACAACATTATTTGTAGAATTTGGGAAATTAATAACACCTTTATCTATAATTTTAAACTTAGAAAAAATAGCATTTCCTACGATAATGTTTTTACCTTCTTTAAAAACGTGTTTGTACTTGTAATTCAAAAATTGTGTTTTTTCTAGATTCGAATACTCTTGAACACATAAAATATCTGGATTTTTTTCAGTTACAAACTCAGCAATTTTAGTTGGTATATTCGCTTTTTTGTTCCAATTAAATTTGTTAAACAAACGAACATTATAACTCATAATAGAAAACTCATTTTCCGATTTTGGCAATTTGGTTGGTTTTAAATTATAAAACTTATTTATAAATGTAATTCCTAATAGCAACACCAATCCAGAAACGAAAATATATTTCTTAAATTGGATCAACCAATACATAAAAAACAATAAATTCAACACCAAGAAAAAAGGTAAAAACAAACTTAACACACTCAAAAAAGGAAACCATTTAGGTGCTAAAAATGGTAATAAGTAAGCCATTAATGTAATAATAGCAACTATTACATTAAAAAACAACATAGTTTTTGAAATAAATGATATTTTTTTTAGCATCTATTTATTGGCTGCAAAAAGAAATTCTTTTTCTTCTTTGGTTAAACTTTCATATCCCGATTTACTAATTTTTTCGAGTATTTCATCAATTTGTCGTTGTTTGAAATTCACATCTGATACACGAACTGATTGATACTTTTTTACGGGTTTATTTTTATACACTTTTTTAAATGTATTATTTTTTTTCTTATTAAATGTAAAAATTGAACTTATATCAATTCCTTTTTTCATTAACATAGAAAAAACAAAACCGACCACACTACCAGACAAATGTGCAATATGACCACCTCTGTTTTCAGTTAATAATTGTGCTACATCAATAAAAATATAAAAAACTGCAATATGCCAAATTTTCAAATAACCAATTAAAGGTAATCGTAACGAATAATTAGGTGCAAATGTAGCAACAGCCATAAAAATAGCCATAATTGATGCACTGGCGCCAACTATTAAATTAGAATAATTAAACAAATATCCGTACGTTACAAAAATTAATCCTGCGAAAAAATTGCCTAAAAAGAAAACCGCTAAAAATTGTCTGGTCGTAAAGAAAGTATAAAATAACGTACTTATGTAATACAAAAAAATCAAATTAAATAATAAATGAATTGGTTCGGAATGTAAAAAACCATAAGTAAATAATGTCCACGGAAACCATAAAACATCTTTATAATTAGATGACAAAGCCAACCAGCTTGGATATTGAAACTGATTTAAAACAAAACTAAAACACAAAGCACTAACAATGAACACCAAAATATTAATAAAAATTAACTTTTGGGCTGCATCACTACTTTTATAATGTTGTTTTATTTCGTTTAAAATACTCATTGTTATAGGTACACAGATTTAATTGATTATTCAGAATTAATTGATAAGCATTATTTTTTTATTTATATTGATTTTTGCAATTGTTATTGCAATTGAATTTTTAATTCCATCTTGTGTGCGAAAACTTATTGTTTCGCCATAGCATCATTAATAAAAAACCAGTTAAAGCACCGCCAATATGAGCAAAATGAGCAATGTTACCACCTCCAGAAAATATTGAAAAACCGGTTACGCCTGAAAACAAATCTAAACCAACAATAATTGGCACAAAAAACTTTGCTTTAATTGGCACTGGAATAAACATCATCATTAATTCTGCCATAGGAAACATAAAAGCAAATGCTACTAATAAACCATAAATGGCACCTGAAGCACCAACGCAACTTCCATAAATTAAAGATAATTTATCAAATTCAGCTTGGGTACAATCTACATTATTTAAAATATTATTTACTTTCCCTGTAGTTTGTCCTGCCGAATTAAACACATCGCTTAAAGGCGTATCAAAAATAATTTGCATTTCTTGAGAAGTTAATCCTAATTCGTTTATAACTTGATGAATTTCATAATAATTCATACCTGTTTGAACTAAAGCTGCACCTAAGCCACAAGCAATGTAAAAAAACAAAAACTTTTTTCCACCCCAAAAATGTTCTAAAGCCGAACCAAAAGAAACCAATGCAAACATATTGAATAAAATATGCATTAAATTTGGCATTGGCGCGTGCATAAACATATGTGTAAAAGGCTGCCAAAAGCGGAACTTTTCACTTTCGAAATAAAACAAAGATAACGTTTCGTAATTTTGAGGCAGTACTTGACTCAATATAAAAACCAAAACATTTATTATTAATAGTTGCTTAACAACCGGTGTCATATTATTGAACATACTTAAAATCTTTTATCTAAATCTTCTGTGGTTAATGTAATAAATATAGGCTTTTGAAACGGTGAAACATTGGGCTCTTTACAAGCAAATAAACCATTTACAATATTTTCTAATTCAATAGTGTTTAGATATTTTCCCGATTTTATCGCTACACTTTTTGCCATAAATTTAGAAATACTATCGCTTAATGAAAAACTATCTTCTGGTACATTTTCTTGTAAATTGTATATCAAATCGTGTAAAATCTCGGTTACATTTGATTCCGAAATTTGAGCGGGTAAACCCGAAATAATTAATACATCTAATCCCATTTTTTCAAAAGCAAAACCAATACCTTCTAAATTGGGTTGAATTTCTTTTAAATATAGCATCTCATCTCTTGAAAACTGAATTTCTAAAGGGAACAACAACTGTTGACTTGAGGCTTGATGAATAGTAATGTTTGTTAAAAATTGTTCGTACAAAATACGCTGATGTGCCCTACTTTGATGAATTACCAATAAACCCGATTTAATACTATTTAAAATGTATTTTCTATTGAATTGATACAGTAAAGTCTGACTTTCTGTCGATTTATCATCAAATAATGTACTGGCGACTAAATCGGTTTCAAAAGCATCTACTGAAACCTCACTCGCGTCTTGTTTCAAATTGGTATATAAACTCTCCCAATGGGGCTGAGCTTGTGTGTTTTTTGTATAAGAAACAGATGAACCTGAATATTTTTTTGGTTCGTTTTCTGTTTCAAAAGGATTAAAGGAACGATCCACCTGAATGGTTGGCGTGTCTAACGTTTTATCTTTATAATCATACGGAACATCTAAGTTAGCATCTCTTTCAAAATCCAGAATTGGCGCGACATTAAACATGCCTAAACTGTGTTTCACTGTCGCACGTAAAATGGCATATAATGCTTGTTCATCGTCAAACTTCACTTCTGTTTTTGTGGGATGAATGTTTATGTCAATAGTGTGCGGTGGCACTTCTAAAAACAAGAAATAACTAGGTTGGTTATTATCTCGTAATAAGCCGTCATAAGCATTCATAATTGCGTGATGCAAAAATGGACTTCGAATAAATCTATTATTAACCAGAAAAAATTGCTCAGATCTGTTTTTCTTAGCAAATTCAGGCTTTCCTACAAAACCAGTAATTTTTAAAATCTCCGTTTCTTCAGTTACAGGAACTAATTTTTCATTTGTTTTACCTCCGAAAATATTTACAATTCGCTGGCGATAATTAGAACTTGGCAAATTAAACACTTCACTTCCATTACTAATCATAGTAAAGCTGATAGTCGGATGCGCCAAAGCTACGCGTTCAAACTCGTCAATAATATGTTTTAGTTCAATATTATCGGATTTTAAAAAATTTCTACGCGCTGGAATATTGAAAAATAAATTTTTTACTAAAAATGAAGTTCCTTTTGGCAAAACAGCCACATCTTGTGTAATTACTTTACTACCCTCAATGATGATATGAATACCTAACTCTTCTTGATCTTGTTTGGTTTTTAATTCTACGTGAGCGACTGCTGCAATAGATGCTAAAGCTTCACCACGAAATCCTTTTGTATGTAAGGCAAATAAATCTTCCGCATGACGTATTTTAGAGGTCGCATGACGTTCGAAACACAATCGCGCATCGGTAACATTCATTCCCAAGCCATTATCAATAACTTGAATAAGCGTTTTCCCGGCATCTTTTACGATAAGTTTAATTTCGGTTGCCTTGGCATCAACAGCGTTTTCAACTAGCTCTTTGACTACAGAAGCAGGACGTTGCACTACTTCTCCAGCAGCAATTTGATTGGCTACATGATCAGGTAATAATTGAATAATTCCAGACATTAATCTGTTTTGTTTTTTATTTTGGTTATGTTACAAATTTAAGAAATTAAAAACTTATTTTTGTATCTCAAAAAATACAAATTTGTAAAAGTTAATAACAAAATAGTTCTGTGAAAAATAAAAAATCACAGATTACCACGAATGGAAACCTGTGATTTTTGTTTTAATTAAATTAACTTAATTTAAGTTTAGTATCGTTTGTTTAAATCTATCATTTTAATTGCTGCAATAGCGGCTTCCACACCTTTATTTCCGTGTTTCCCTCCGCTTCTATCGATAGATTGTTGCATGGTATTATCTGTTAAAACACAAAAAATAGTAGGCACATCATAAAGTAAGTTTAAATCTTTCATACCTTGTGTTACGCCTTCGCAAACAAATTCAAAATGCATAGTTTCGCCTTTAATCACGCAACCAATTACAATAACGGCATCTAACTCTAATTTTTCGTGCATTTGACGTGCTCCAAAAATCAGTTCAAAACTTCCTGGTACGTTCCAACGATTTATATTTTCAGGCAAAGCGCCACAATCTGTTAATGCTGATACTACTCCATTATACAAACCTTCGGTTACAGTATCATTCCATTCTGAAACAACAATCCCAAACCGAAAATCTTTCGCATTTGGGATTGTATTTTTATCGTATTGAGATAAATTTTTATTTTCGGTTGCCATTATTTTTCCAATGAAGCAATTAAAATATCAACTGTACTTCCTTCTTGAGAAGTTTCGTATTTTTCTTTGATTGTTTTTAAATAACCTAAAGCTTCATCATTTCTCTTTAAAACAATTGCCATATTTGCTGCTTTCAACAAAAATCTTGGAGTGATAAAATCATTTTCATCAACATTAGCGGCTTCAACATATAATTTCAATGCTTCTTCATTGTTGTTCAATTCTGCATTAGCATCACCTTTTGCACCGATAGCCAACGCGTGTAAATTTAATTCTTTTGTAGAAAAATTATCTAAATGCTCAATTGCTTTTTTGAAGTCTTTTAAATGTAAACAAGCCATACCTGCAGAATATTCTGCTAAATTAGCTGCTTTTGTACCTGGATATTCAGAAATAATTCCTTCAAAACCTAATTTACCTTCACCACCTTTTAAAGACAATTTAAATAAAGAATCTTGTTTTTCTGTAGCATCAACTGCTTGTTGAAAGTACATTTGTGCTTGATTCATTTCTTTAAACGCTTCTTCTTGACTTGGAGTAGCTACATATTTATCATATAAAATGTATCCTAAGGTAGCAATTGCAACTGCCAAAATGAATCCTAAAATTGCTTTTTGGTTTCTTATTACCCACTCTTCGGTTTTATTTGCTGTTTCATCTAACGCATTAAACACGCCAGCAGTAGTACTTTCGTTTTCGTTTACATTAATTTCATCTACACTTGTGTCAAATGCTGGATCTTTTTCTACTTCAGGTTTTGGTGATTTATAACCTCTTTTATTATATGTTGCCATTGAACTAAAATTTTATTAGAAGTGCAAAAATATACTTTTTATTTAAATTTAAAAGTGCTTTTATTTATATTTTTAAAAATTGAACTTACATTTGTACTCGAAAGTGTAATTTTTGCCACTTTTTACCAAAAAAACGTGATTTTAAAAAAACTATCTTTACTTAATTATAAGAACATTGCCGAAAATTCATTTGAATTTGAAAGCAAAATAAACGCTATTGTTGGAAAAAACGGCATTGGAAAAACAACAATTTT
>JBFYPW010000057.1:0-13211 GCA_041303115.1 Flavobacterium sp. | reverse complement strand
AATCAGGACAATATATTATTACCAACTGGCGTTTCTATTATTGCCAATCAACAAAATCAAGTTAAAATTAATGTAGAATATAATAAAATTACGTTTAATGAAGCATTATCGTATCCATATTCTATCCCAGATGGTTATTCTCAAATAAAAATAGATTAATTTTGTAAAAAAATTCAAGCATGAACAAATTTCTTTTATCCCTATTCGTACTCTTTTTTTCTTTTTCAGCAATGGCACAAATTGATGAGAAAGAAAAATTAGAACAAAGAAAAGAACAATTACAAAGAGAATTGTCTGAAGCAAAAACCAAACTTCAGAACGAAAAGAAAAAAGAAAAATCCGTTTTGAAAGAAATTGCAGGACAAGATGCCCAAATTAGAATTTCAGAAAAGATCATTTCTACAATTGCCAAACAAGCACGAATTTTAGATGACAATATTTATTTAACGCAATTAGAAATTAATAAGTTAAATAAAGATTTAAAAATAATGAAGGAAGATTATGCAAAAATGATTGTGAAATCATACAAAAGTCGCTCAGAACAAAGTCGATTTATGTTTGTGTTGTCTTCTACGAGTTTTTTACAGGCCTACAAGCGTGTACAATATATGAAACAATATGCAGGCTACAGAAAACGCCAAGCCGAGGAAATTAAAGTAAAACAAGCCCGATTAGGTATCGCTGTTGGCGAATTACAAACCAATAAGAAAGAAAAAGAGGTAGTTATTGTTGAAAAAACAAAAATCAAAGCCGAACACGAAAAATTAAAACAAGAGAAAGTAGCAACGGCAAAACTTATACAAAAAGACAAGAAAAAAATTGCAGCTGATATCGCCAAAATGGATAAAGAAAGAAAATCCATCGATAAAAAAATCAAGAAAATGATTAACGATGCGATTGCTGCAGAAAACAAGAAAAATGCCGCTAAGAAAAAAGCTGCTGCAACGGCTTCAGGGAATACTGCGCCTGTGAAAACTGCACCGGTTTCTTCCACAAAAATTGAATTAACACCTGAAGGAAAATTATCTTCAGATAGTTTTAAAGCCAACAAAGGACAATTGCCTTGGCCAACAGAAAAAGGATATATTTCCACTGGATATGGCGATCAACCACATCCAGATTATAGCAATATTGTAATTCACAACAGTGGAATCGACATCACTACGGATTCTGGTTCTTCGGCACGTGCCGTTTTTGCTGGTGAAGTATCAGGTGTACAAGTGTCTCAAACTACAAATACCTATACTGTATTGGTGCGTCACGGAGATTTCTTTACAGCGTATAGTAATTTAAGTAGCGTTTCGGTTTCTGTGGGTAACAAAGTTTCGGCAAAACAAACGTTAGGTAAAATTAAAACCAACGCCAAAGGAAATTCGGTTTTAAAATTTGTAATCAATCAAAATACAACGGTTCTAAATCCAAAAAGTTGGTTAAAACCTAAATAATTTTTAGGAGCAAAACCCCAATTTCCAGAAGACTTTCGGTCCCGCTATCCGCTATATTTTTTCTTTTGTTGCCTGAGGCACTCGAAGGCAACAAAAAAAAAGATGCCTCTCCTATCAGGGCTATAAAACAACTACTTTGTTCAAAAAACTTTCAGCGAAATCCGTAAAATCGGCTCAATTTGTGTACTCATAAAATTCATAAACTTTACTTATCTTTGCACAAATTTGCACTATGCCAACAATTGGAAACATAATTTTGCCCGATTATCCCTTACTTCTTGCACCTATGGAAGACGTAAGTGATCCGCCATTTCGTCGTTTGTGCAAAATGCACGGAGCAGATTTAATGTATTCTGAATTTATTTCTTCAGAAGGTTTAATTCGTGATGCAATGAAAAGCAGAATGAAATTAGATATTTTCGACTACGAACGACCAGTTGGGATTCAAATATTTGGTGGCGACGAAGAAGCAATGGCACTTTCTGCAAAAATTGTAGAAACCGTTCAGCCGGATTTAGTAGATATTAATTTTGGTTGCCCCGTTAAAAAAGTAGTATGTAAAGGCGCTGGTGCAGGAGTTTTAAAAGACATCGACTTAATGGTGCGATTAACCAAAGCGGTAATCAAATCAACACATTTACCGGTTACTGTAAAAACCCGTTTGGGTTGGGACGAAAGTTCAATAAATATTGATGAAGTAGCCGAACGTTTGCAAGATATTGGCGTACAGGCTTTAACCGTTCACGCCAGAACCCGAGCACAAATGTATAAAGGACATTCGGATTGGACCCATATTGAGCGCATTAAAAACAATCCACGAATTTCTATGCCTATCTTCGGAAATGGCGATATAGATTCTCCAGAAAAAGCCCTAGAATATAAAAATAAATTTGGTTTAGACGGTATGATGATTGGTCGTGCCGCCATTGGTTACCCTTGGATTTTTAACGAAATCAAACACTTTTTCAAAACGGGCGAAAAATTAGCCCCACCAACCGTAGCAGACAGAGTAGAAGCCGCTCAAAACCACTTAATTTGGTCCATGGAATGGAAAGGTGAACGAGTTGGAATCGTAGAAATGCGTCGTCATTATACCAATTACTTCAAAGGTATTCAAGATTTTAAACCATACAAACAACGTTTAGTTACAACAGACGGGCACAACGAATTATTTGATATTTTCAATCAAATAAAAGAAGTATATGCAAATTACGATAATGTGTTAACTGGGCTGTAAGTCAATTTTCTAATTATTTTTACCACCCTTAGTTTGTCATCCTGAAAGGATCTCACGCAAATTTTACTTCTATTAATTTGTGAAATCTGTGATAATCTGTGTTCAAATTTTTGCATTTCTTTGCGAATCTCTTCGTAAATCCTTAACTTTCCATTTTCAAAATTGATGCTATGCAAACTATTTCTACGATTAAAATTCTTCATCTTGACACCAATCATCCGTTGCTTTGGGAGCAATTAGAAACGGCAGGTTTTCAGAATGAAGCAGATTATACTTCCACCAAAGAAGAAGTAGAAAGTAAAATAGAGAACTATCACGGAATTGTCATTAGAAGCCGATTTAAAATTGATAAAACCTTTATTGATAAAGCCAAAAACTTACAATTTATTGCACGAGTGGGCGCTGGCTTAGAAAGTATCGATTGTGAATATGCCGAAAGTAAAAACATTAAACTAATTGCAGCTCCTGAAGGAAACGCTTCAGCTGTTGGCGAACACGCTTTAGGAATGCTTTTGTCGCTGTTTAATAATTTAAATAATGCCGATAAAGAAGTAAAATCTGGACAATGGAATCGTGAAAGTAATCGCGGAACAGAATTGGACGGCAAAACAGTTGGGATTATTGGTTATGGAAATATGGGAAAATCATTCGCAAAAAAATTGAGAGGTTTTGAAGTTGATGTTTTGTGCTATGATATTTTACCAAATGTTGCCGATTCAAATGCGAAACAAGTTTCCTTACAAGAAATACAACAAAAAGCAGATGTGTTAAGTTTACATATTCCTTGGACACCTGAAACTGATAAAATGGTAAATACTACGTTTATAAATCAATTCTCAAAACCATTTTGGTTTATCAATACCGCAAGAGGGAAAAGTGTAGTTACTTCCGATTTAGTTTCTGCTTTACAATCCGGTAAAATTTTAGGAGCAGGTTTAGACGTTTTAGAATACGAAAAACTATCATTTGAAACCTTATTTGAAGGTAAAAAACCTGAAGCGTTTGAATACTTGTTAAACGCTAATAATGTACTTTTATCACCACACATAGCAGGTTGGACAATTGAAAGTAAAGAAAAACTTGCCCAAATTATTGTAGATAAAATTTTGAAACTGTATGAAATTTAATTTAAGATGTTTGAAAAAAACAAATAAATTAATATATTCGTAAATTAAACAAATAACCAAACTATTATGGAAGCAAACAAAGTGGACATGTTTATGATGTCAAACACAAAATTTTTTGAAGGACACAATTTACATGCTATTAGAGAAAGATTATTAGCATTAGACGATGAAAAATGGCCCATGATACAAATGGTTCAATTTAAAGACCCTACTACTGCTTTATTGATTTCAATTTTTGCAGGAGCCTACGGAATTGATAGATTTTACATAGGAGATACAGGAATGGGAGTGGGTAAACTACTTACTTGTGGTGGTGTCGGAATATGGGCAATTGTAGATTGGTTCTTGATTCAAGGTGCTACTAAACAAAAGAATCTAGAAAAATTTAATCAAGCGATGATGTATTAAATAAAATTGTCTAAAATCTCTCATGTTTTTAGACAATTTTTTTAACGATTAATGGAAATGAATAGAAACAGGTTATATATTTTTCTGTTAATTGCAATTGCTTTTGGATATGCTTGGCTCGTTTTTTCAAACGTAACTTTTTTTAAAGAAAAGCATATTGGTTGTATATTTAAAAAAATCACTACTTATCCTTGCCCTTCTTGCGGAACAACTAGGTCTGTTCAATTGGTATTTAAGGAGGAATTTTTTTATTCACTACTTTTAAATCCATTTGGCATTATTGTAGCAACAATTATGTTGGTGGTGCCATTTTGGATTGGCATAGATTTAATAAAAAAATCGGATAGTTTTTTTAAATTTTATAAAGCGTCAGAACGATTTATTTCAAAAAAGCCAATAGCAATTCTTTTATTTTTATTGGTTATATTAAATTGGTATTGGAATATTAAAAAAAATATATAATTATGATTTCAAACACAAACTTTTATTATAAGCCTAATGATTCTGAATTAGAACGCGCTTCAAATAGTTACTTAATGTCTTTAGTAGCGGTTATTGGAGGATTGCCATTGCCAATTTTGAATTTATTAGCATCCATATTTTTCTATTTAGGAAATAGAAAAAGTACGCCATTTGTAAAATGGCATTGTACTCAAAATTTATTGTCGCAATTTGGTTTGTTTTTTCTAAATAGCACCGGTTTTTGGTGGACGGTTTCAATTATTTTTTACGATGAAAAGGCCACAAATGGTTACTTTGGTTACATGATAACTTTAATAATTTTTAATTTAGTTGAATTTATTTCAACTATAATTTTAGCGTCAAGAACAAGAAAAGGAATACACGCTCAATTGTTTTTATTTAGTGATATAACAAATATTTTAGTAAAGAAAGATGAAAATTATAAGTAAAGCATTACTCGTTTATGGTGGGTTTTTCTTGTGCTGGTTTTTACTTGCACAAGTGGATTTTGTTTCATTTTTTGAAATAGAACAAAATAAAGTATTTGCAGAAGATAAAATTGGAGATATTATTTGGGACGAAATTGAACAAAATGAAGATGTAATTTATGACGACTCAATTGTGTCAACTTTAGATGCTTTGTTACTGCCATTATGTAAAGCAAATAATATAGAAAGAGATAGTTTAAAAGTGCATATAGTGAAAAACAGTCAAGTGAATGCTTTTGCTATGCCAGATAATCATTTGGTAGTATATTCTGGACTGATTGAAGCTAGTAAAAGCGAACAAGCTTTACTTGGGGTATTAGGGCATGAAATGGCTCACATTGAGAAAAATCATGTCATGAAAAAATTATCTAAGGAAATTGGATTTTCAGTTTTGGTTTCAATGGCAACAGGAGCAAATGGCAGCCAAATTGCTGAGGTCTTAAACACATTAACGTCGTCTGCTTATGATAGAAGTTTGGAAAGAGAAGCCGATATGGAAAGTGTTAGATATATGTTAAAAGCAAAAATAGACCCAAGACCTTTTGCAGATTTTATGTATGATTTGTCTTTAGATAACGAAATGCATAAATATACTTATTTGATAACTACGCACCCAGAAGCGGAAGACCGCGCGAAATATATTCTTAATTATTTAAAAGGGAAAAAAATTAAATCTAAAGCAATTCTTTCTAAAGAAGCATTTAAAGAATTTAAAGAAAATATTACTAAAAACTAAGAATATTATTTTTATTTTCATAAAAATTTTATAATATTGTTATTACTAATCAATTAAATTTAATAATTATGTTTCAATGGTACAAAAAAGTTGTATTTGACAACTATGCAAATTTCAATGGTAGAGCGAGAAGATCAGAGTATTGGTATTTCGTTTTATTTAATATGATTTTTGCTATTTCAGCAATGATTTTAGATAATTTGCTGGGATTAAATTTTGATCCAATTCCTTATGGATGGTTTTATTTATTGTATGCGTTAGCTGTATTTATTCCAGGATTAGCTGCTGCAGTAAGAAGACTTCACGATGTAAACAAAAGCGGATGGTTTATGTTTATAGCTTTAATTCCTTTAATTGGAAGTATTTGGTTATTAGTGCTTTTTTGTACTGAAGGGACTAAAGGGACAAATAATTATGGCGAAGATTCAAAATAATATATTTACAAAGATATAAACTAAAGGCTAATTAATAATTTTTAATTAGCCTTTATGTTTTCTTTCTAATTCCGCTTGAAATTCTTCCATTACAGGCTTAACGGTGCTTTCTGGAATATCTGAAATTTTTATATACATCAATCCATCAATCGCATTGTTAAACATTGGGTCAACGTTAAACGCTACAACTTTTGCATTTTGTTTGATGTATTTTTTAATTAAAACAGGCAATCGTAACGATCCTGGTTCAATTTCATCAATAATTTTATCAAATTTATTTAAGTCGGCTTCAGTTTCATTAAACACGAAATCTTTATCTGCGTCTTTTAATTTTACCTTAAACTCTTTTTTCGGTTTAATATATTGCGCCACATAGGGATCGTAATAATTGGATTTCATAAATTCAATCATTAACGATTTCGAAAATTCTGAAAACTGATTACTAATACTCACACCACCAATTAAAAATTTATGTTCAGGATAATGTAAAGTCGTATGCACAATTCCTTTCCAAAGTAAAAACAAGGGCATCGGTTTTTGTTGGTATTGCGAAATAATAAAAGCCCTTCCCATCTCAATAGAATGGCTCATCATATCATTTAATTCGGGTTCAAATTTAAAAAGTTCGTTTAAATAGAAACCTTCTAAACCATATTTAGGAAATATTTTCGAGCCAAATCCCATTCGGTAAGCTCCGGCTATCATTTGAGCATCGTCATCCCATAAAAACATATGATGATAATATTGGTCAAATTTGTCTAAATCAATTGCTTCATTCGTGCCTTCACCTACTTCTCTAAAAGTAATTTCTCGTAACCGACCAATTTCGTGTAAAATATTTGGAATTTTTTCGGCAGTTACTAAAAATACTTTATAGTTTTTACTTTGTAATAATTGATAATCACCTTCTTTTAAGAAATTAATTTCTTCAATAATTTGTTCGTGATTGGCAGGTTTTACAATTTGTTTCGCTGCTTTCGGACTCGTAAATTTAGGAAACGTCAACTTAAAGTTTTCTTCTTCAAAAGAATTAGAAAGCATATAGGTTTTCTTTCTTAAAAACTTTCCTAATTCTGGGATATTTTCGTGTTCATTTAGTTCATTAACCGAAATGGGTTTTCCTATTCGAACTTTTATTATACGATGTTTTTGAGTTAATAATTCGCTTGGTAATTTTGCCGTACGTAATGTATCATTTAATTTGGATAAACTATAAAATAACTTGCTGTTTTGAGCGTGAAAATAAATAGGAACAACTGGTACTTTTGCTTTTTTAATAATTTTTAAAGCGCCTTCTTCCCAAGGTTTATCTACTATTAATTTGCCGTCTTTGTAAGTGGAAACTTCTCCCGCAGGAAAAATCCCTAAAGGTTTACCATCGCTCAAATGTCGTAAGGTTTCTTTTATTCCAATTACGCTTGATTTTGCATCTTTATGATTTTCAAACGGATTAACCGGCATAATATACGGTTTCATTGGTTCAATTCTGTGTAATAAAAAATTGGCAATTATTTTGAAATTAGGTTCGCGTTCAAGCATTAATTTCAGTAATAAAATACCGTCAATTCCACCTAAAGGATGATTTGAAATGGTAATATAAGCGCCGTCTTTTGGTAAACGTTTTAAATCTTCTTCCGGAATTTCAAATTTAATTTGAAACTCATCTAAAATAGCATTCAAAAACTCTAAATCACTTAAATGTTTATTTCGATTGTATATTTTATTGAGTGTAGAAATTTTGAGAACTTTCATGAGTAACCACCCAGAAAAAGTTCCTAAAAAACCATACTTATCCGTTTTTATCGCTTTCGCTACTTCTTTTGCAGTAACTAATCCCATTTATTTGTGTTTAGACAGAGAAACAAAGATAGCAATTCTATTCAATTTCTGTATAACTTGCTGTAACAATTGCTAACAATTTAATAATTGGTGTTTTTTGCTAAATTTTTTATAAATTACTCAATTAATGTCACATTTTATTGAAAACTTTTTCTATTTTTGAGAATTAGATTTTTAAACACAACCGTACATTCTGAAAATAAGTAAAAGTAGGTTTGAAAATAAAAATTTAGTACAGTTTTAAACTTAAAATAGTTAATGAAAATTATCTCATATAATGTAAACGGAATTAGAGCAGCCATAACCAAAGGGTTTATTGAATGGTTACAAAGTGCAAATCCGGATGTGATATGTTTGCAGGAAATAAAAGCTACTGAAGATCAAATTCCTACAGATGAAATAACGGCTGCGGGTTATCCGTATCAATATTATTTTTCAGCCCAAAAAAAAGGGTATAGTGGCGTTGCCATTTTATGTAAAACGGAACCTAAAAATATTGTTTTTGGAACTGGCATAGAAAGTATGGATTTTGAAGGAAGGAATTTACGTGTAGATTTTGAAAACCTATCCGTAATGAGTATGTATTTGCCATCTGGTACTAATAATGACAGACTTGGATATAAGTTTCAATATATGGACGAAATTCAAGATTATATCATTAACTTACGACAAGAAATTCCGCATTTAGTAGTTTGTGGCGATTATAATATTTGTCACGAAGCTATTGATATTCATAATCCAAAAGGAAACGAAAAAACATCAGGATTTTTACCCGAAGAACGTGCTTGGTTAGATGGTTTTATGAAAACAGGAATGATTGATACATTTCGTCATCTAAATAAAGAACCGCATCATTATAGCTGGTGGAGTTATAGAGCAAATGCAAGAAATAACAATAAAGGTTGGCGAATTGATTACTGTTTAGCTGCTGAACCTTTAAAAGATAAAATAAAAAGAGCCTTAATTTTACCAGAAGCCAAACATTCAGATCATTGTCCGGTTTTGGTGGAAATAGGTTAGTTAAAATAATATACAACCAAATTAAAAAATAAAACGTCTAAAATAAGTAATAATAACCGATTCGAACAGAATCAAATATATATAAAAAGATGATAAGAAAAATCACATTAGGACTTGCAATATTAAGTTTGAGTACATCTTGTGTTTCCAAAAAAATCTACCAAGATTTAGAAAACAAGTTTGCTGATTTAAAAAAAGAACGCAACGCGTTAGCAGATGAAAACGAAGGATTAAAAACCAATAATTCTACTTTACAAACTGATTTAAACAAATACAAAACAGAAGCAGAAAAATTAAAGGCAGAACGCGATAAATTAGCTGCTGATTATGCGGCAACTAAGAAAAGTTTAGACAATTTAAAATCGTCTTACGATGCATTGGAGAAAGATAGTAATGAAGCGTTAGATGCGAATATCAAAAAAAATCGTGAACTTTTAGCAGAATTAGAAGCAAAGCAAAAAGCAATGGCTGCTGAGCAAGATAAATTAAATAAATTGAAAGCCGATTTATTAAAATCATCTACGCGTTTAGCAGAATTAGAAAAAATTATGGCTGACAAAGAAGCGGCTATGAAAAAACTGAAAGAAACGTTATCTAAATCACTTAAAGCTTTTGAAGGAAAAGGGTTAACCGTTACTGAAAGAGATGGAAAAGTGTATGTTTCTATGGAAAATAAATTGCTTTTCGAGTCGGGAAGTTGGACTGTTGGAACAGAAGGTAAAAAAGCAGTTGATTTAGTAGGAAAAGTGTTAGGTGATAATCCAGATATTTCAGTGCTTATTGAAGGACACACAGACAACGATAAAATTGTAGGTTCTATAGGTGGTGGTGTAGAAAATAACTGGGATTTATCTACCAAACGCGCAACAGCAATTGTAACCATTTTATCGGCCAATGCCAAAGTTAAAAAAGAAAATTTAACGGCTGCAGGTCGTGGTGAGTTTGCACCTTTATTATCAAATGAAACCGCAGAAGGAAAAGCAAAAAATCGTAGAATCGAATTTATTTTAACACCAAAATTAGACGAATTGTCTAAGTTGTTAAACGAAATGTAAGATTTAAATTAAAAAAATAATTTAAACCTAACAATTTTCGAGTTGTTAGGTTTTTTTAAATAATTAAGTTATGGTACGAATAATTTTTTTTCTTTTTCTATGGTCTACTCAATGTATGGCTCAAAACTACAGCTTTATTCCGAAAGAATTTAAAGAAATTAAACACATAGAATTTTTTAAAATTGCCAGTTCTGACACGCTGAAACTAGTAAAAGTTTATTTAGAAAATGGAACAGAGTTTAATTCAAAAATAAATGATTCTTTAAAAAGTATTAAATTACCTGTATCCTATTCAAAAAACTATTTTCTAAATGAAAGTACAAAACAATTTTATATAGTATATAAAACAATTTCAGAAATAGGACGAAAACAACAAGCAATAGAACAGAAAGTTGAAATTACTAATAATCGAAAAAAATATAAGTTACAAGAAGGGACTGTTCTAAAAGAATTAAATTTTAAAGATAATAATGGAAACAGTTTTACTTTAGATAGCTTAAAAGGAAAAGTAATTGTTTTGAATTTTTGGTTTATTGGATGCAAACCTTGTGTAGAGGAAATTCCTGATTT
Organism: Flavobacterium sp.; assembly: GCA_041303115.1. Classification (GTDB taxonomy): domain Bacteria; phylum Bacteroidota; class Bacteroidia; order Flavobacteriales; family Flavobacteriaceae; genus Flavobacterium. The sequence goes on along the minus strand of JBFYPW010000057.1, from coordinate 2,390 downwards.
AAATAGAATTCAAGAAAAGTTTAAAGATAAAGACGTTGTTTTTTTAGCGGTTACATTCGATTCGAAAAAAAAATTAGAGGAATTTATAAAGAAAAAACCGTTTAATTTTACTCTTGTGCCAGATAGCATGAAAATTATCAGACAGTTTTATGTTAATTCATATCCGACAACAATGATTATAGATAAGGATAGAAAAATACATCTTGTAGATGATTTGTTAGTTTTTGATCTGATGAATAAAATTGAAAAAATGATTAAGCAATATTTGTAATTTAACTGATATTTAATTTTTATGAACCCACTACTTCCATTACTTCAACAATTAGAAAGGCATATTTCTAATTTTGAAAAAACAAATCCGAATGTTTCAAATAGTACTGTTGGCTGGCAAATAGACCATTGTTTGTTGGTGATAAATGGTGTTATTGGTCAGATAGAAATTTCAGATCCATTGAAATATCATTCAAAATGGACCTTTCCTAAATTTATGGTTTTTACAACAGGTAAAATCCCAAGAGGAAAAGCTAAAGCTCCAAAAGTGGTCATTCCAAATCAGGTTGCTACTCAAGAGGAACTACTCGCAAAAATAGCCGCAGCTAAAAATAATGTTTTAAAACTGGATTCTTTTTCTGAAAATCAGTTTTTTAATCACCCTTTTTTTAAGGATTTAAACGTGAAACAAACCAAAAAATTTTTAACGATTCATACCAAACATCATTTAAAAATAATACAGGATATATTGAAATAAATAAAATCTATATCACATTCAGTTTTCTGTTTTTAAAACTTTGTAACTTCGTCATTCAATAAATTTTTATAATGAAATTCACTACGCTACCAAATACCGAATTAAAAGTCAGCAAAGCTTGTTTAGGCACGATGACATTCGGAAATCAAAATACTGAGGCGGAATCCCATTTTCAATTAGATTATGCCGTAGAACGAGGTATTAACTTTATTGATACAGCCGAAATGTATCCTATTGGCGGTAACGAGCATATTTTTGGAAGTACCGAACGTTTTATTGGAACTTGGTTAGCCAAAAACAAACACAAAAGAGATGATTTAGTGATTGCCACTAAAATTGCAGGACCAAATAGAGGTATGGATTATATCCGTAAACCACTGGACTTTTCTAAGAAAAGCATCACTGAAGCGGTAGAATTAAGCTTAAAAAACTTACAAACGGATTATGTTGATTTGTATCAAACGCATTGGCCAGAACGTATTATGAATATGTTTCAAAAAAGAGGCGTGGAGAAATTAGATACGCATTGGCAAGAAAATATTTTTGAAGTTTTAACCGTTTTTGATGGATTAGTTAAAGAAGGAAAAATAAAACATATTGGTATTTCTAATGAAAATCCGTGGGGAGTAATGAAGTTTTTAATGGAAAGTGAAAAACATAGTTTACCTCGAATTGCCACCATTCAAAATCCGTTTTCTTTGTTAAATAGATTGTACGAAGTCGGTTTATCTGAAATAGGTATGCGTGAAAATGTTGGGTTATTGGCGTATTCACCATTAGGTTTTGGATTTTTATCTGGTAAATATTTAAATGGTACTCCAGAAAATTCACGAATGAAATTGTTTCCAAATTTTGTTCGTTATACAAATGAAAATTGTTTTAAAGCGACAAAATTATACCAAGATGTGGCTCATAGTTTGGGCTTGACGATAACCGAAATGGCGATTGCCTTTGTAAACCATCAAGAATTTGTGACTTCAACCATAATTGGTGCTACCACAATTGACCAGCTTGAAGAAAATATTAATGCATTTGATGTGATGTTAACGGATTCCGTTTTTGAAGAAATCAATAAAATACAAGAATTAATTCCAAACCCAGCGCCTTAAATTTTTTATAGTTTAATATAAATTTCAAATAAAAATACTATTTTTACTACCTCTTAATCTAAAAATTAAAACTATGAAGCCTATTTTATTGTTTATTCTGTCAATTTCTTTTTCTAGTTATTCGCAAGTTCAATCTCTTGGCCGAGAAACCAATCAATTTGCTACTTGGGATTTAACAAGAGAAATTAAGTCAACTGTTAAAATTAAAGAAATTAGCGGATCAGCTTATGCTGATGAAAACTTTTATGATGGTCACATTCGTCTTATAGACACAGTAGTTACTATTCTTCCGGTTAGGTACAATGTTGTATTAGATGAATTAGAATTTAAAAAAAATGATAAAGTATACGCTTTAGTTCCTCAAGATTATGCTGTAATTAAAATACCTTATATTAACAAAGTATACAGCTATTTAAATTATAATTCTGAAAACGCATCTAAAAAAGGTTTTTTGGGAGTGGAAACCACTAATAAAAATATAAATTTTTACACAAAAGAAGTAATTGTTTATGTGCCATATGCTGATGCATCAA
>JBFYPW010000056.1:0-13796 GCA_041303115.1 Flavobacterium sp. | reverse complement strand
TACCAAATCTTTTTTTATCCTTTTATCAAAAATAAAATTCGTAGGATTTTGATACTATTAAATAAAGAACGTCGCTCTCAATGCGGGTGCAAAAGTAGTAACTTTATTCGGATTTCCTAACCTTATAACAATCTTTTTTTAAAGTATTTTCTTAACTTCTGAAGCACAATAAGTTACATAACGAGAATTCTTGATAAAAAAGTTTTACAAAAGAATACAACTAAAAAAACATGGCAATAGCCCTGATCGTAGCGGCATCCTTTTTGGTTAATAGACTTCCTTTTTTGAAGTGTAGTAACCAAAAAGATATAGCGGAGAGCAGGAAAGAGGTGCTAATTAAATTTTAATTTTTCTTTATTTTTAGTAGACCAATTTGCTCTTAATTCGGTTTCAGAAATTGGTTTTTTGGCTTCTTGTTTTACCAACCTTCCTTCGTCGAAAGCACGTTGAAGGTAGCTTTCAATATAAAAATCTTCTGGAACTTCCATTGGATCATAACTTTTCTTTAAATCGATATTAAATAATTTTGCTGTATTGTTAGACCAAAATGCTTTCCAACCGCTTTTATAATCTTTAATTAAATCGAAAGTAGTTTGCCCGGTTTGACGATTAATTAGTTTTACTAAAATCTGACCTTGTTTTTGGGATAATTTTTTAAGTTTTGGTTCAAACTCTTCATTTAAATATTTTTCTACTAATTTAAAGTATTTTCTTTTCTCTTTTTGAGATTTTAGTTTTGCCGTTGTGGCGTTAATTTGTGTTAACTTTTCGGCTGTTAATTTTGCATACGGATATACAACACGTACTCTAAACTCTAACAATTTTATTTGTTCGCGCTCAGCTTTTGTGAGTTTTATTGTATTCTCGTCAGAAATAGTAACTTCTTCGATTATTATTTCTCGAATCGTATCGGAATCTTTAATATATTCTATAGTATCGGATACACCCGAGCCTTCTCCTTCCTGTGCAGAAAGTGATAAAAAATTAAAAAACAAAAGTGTAATAAAAATAGTGCGTAACATATCGTATATATTAAAGTGTAAAATTATAAATTTTATTAGCAAGTTAGATGCCAATTTTTTATTTTAGCAAAAAATAGTTTAAATTTTATGAAAAGTATATTAAAAGATAGTTCGATTGCCTTTTTAGAATCGTATTTAAATAACGCATCGCCAACTGGATATGAAAGTGAAGGTCAGAAATTATGGATGAATTATTTGAAACCATATGTTGATACTTTTATTACCGACAATTACGGAACAGCTGTTGGAGTTATTAATCAAGATGCGCCATTTAAAGTTGTGATTGAAGGACATAGTGACGAAATTTCGTGGTATGTGAATTACATTACCGATGACGGATTGATTTATGTAATAAGAAACGGAGGAAGCGACCATCAAACAGCGCCTTCAAAACGTGTGAATATCCATACAAAGAAAGGAATTGTACGTGGTGTTTTTGGATGGCCTGCCATTCATACAAGAATTGCTGGAAAAGAAGAAACCGCAAAAGTGGAAAATATATTTATTGACTGCGGATGTAGCACCAAACAAGAAGTTGAAGATTTAGGCGTTCACGTTGGATGTGTGATTACTTATCCTGATGGATTTGAAATTTTAAATGAAAACAAATTTGTTTGTAGAGCCATTGATAATAGAATGGGCGGTTTCATGATAGCTGAAGTGGCCAGACTTTTAAAAGAAAATAAAAAAACACTTCCTTTTGGATTGTATATAGTAAATGCGGTACAAGAGGAAATTGGCTTAAGAGGTGCGGAAATGATTACTCAAAACATTAAGCCGAACATTGCCATCGTTACAGATGTAACACACGACACCTCAACACCGATGATTGATAAAAAAATTCAAGGTGATATTAAAATAGGGAAAGGCCCTGTAATCGCATACGCACCTGCAGTACAAAACAAACTAAGAGAATTAATTACCGATACTGCAGATGAAAAGAAAATTCCGTTTCAGCGAAATGCCACATCAAGAGTAACTGGCACAGATACAGATGCTTTTGCGTATAGTAATGGCGGTGTGCCAAGTGCTTTAATTTCACTTCCTTTACGATATATGCACACTACAGTAGAAATGGTGCAAAGAGAAGATGTTGAAAATGTGATTAAATTAATTTACGAAACATTGTTAAAAATTGAAAATAATCACGATTTTTCATATTTTAAATAACATTTTTTAGTCTAAATATGATATTGCAAAATGAAGCTATAGCTAAAAAATGGTTTGAAGCATTTAACTCGCACAACCTTGATGATTTATTATATTTATATGATGAATCAGCTACGCACTTTAGTCCTAAATTAAAGATAAGAAAACCAGAAACAAATGGTTTAATAAAAGGAAAAAGCGAATTAAGAAATTGGTGGAAAGATGCGTTTGACAGACTTCCTACTTTATACTATAAAGCAACTTCGCTAACATCTAACAAAAATAGGGTGTTTATGGAATATATTAGACAAGTTGAAGACGAAGAAGATATGCTTGTTGCAGAAGTTTTAGAAATTGAAGCTGGTAAAATAATTTTTTCTAGAGTGTATCACGGTTAAAATAGCAAAAAAAATCCCGCCTTTTAGACGGGATTTTTTTTTATTTTCCAAGCATTCCTGCCTTCAAATCGTCATCGGCAGGTTTATTTCCTAACCAAATTCCGAATAATGCTTTTTTGAAGTCCATACCTTCAATTGTTCCTTTTTTTGTTCCGTTTTTGTAGACTGAAACGCCTTCATTAGGAACATAAACAATAATAAAAACATCTTTTTTATTAATTACATCTTTAAAAAAGCCTTTGAATTTATCAATTTTTGCTTTTAAAGGCGCCATTTTTTTACCTGTTGAATTCTCAAAGCCTTCATTGATTGCGGTAATCATTTTTTCAGAAGAAATTAATCCTGAAACGATGTTCAATTTGATTGCCATAGCTTCATTAGCAGCAGAAATTGCATTTCCATCGGAAGATTTTTTAGTAACGTACAATGAACCAACATACATGTCCATGAACATTTTCTCCCTTATTCCTGCACCGTTTAAAGTAAGACTTTGACCTTCTACAGAAAGTTTCGCATCAACTTTAACGTCTCCAATTGTTTTTTGTGCTGAAGCGAAAACCGCTGTTAAAGCAATAAATAATGTGAAAATTTGTTTTTTCATAATAGTAAATTTTAATTTTTGATGTCGCTAAGTTACGCTTAATTTTTATTTCTTCCTACTAATTTATTCTTTTTTAGTAGTTTTCAATTGAAATATGAATGCATTCAATTCAAATCCTAATAAAATTAAAATGCAGTTTAACCATAAGTAAAACATCATGACTAGAAGCGTTCCTATAGAACCATACAGTTCGTTATATCTGGCAAATTTTTCTACGTAAATTCCAAACAAATAGGATGTTAAGACAAATAATACGGTTGTCATTATAGAACCATAACTTATAAATGAAATATGTTTGGTTTCTTTTGTGCCAAATTTATAAAGTGTAGATGTGATGATCAAAATCATGATTATCACAAATAAATATCTTGAAGATTCAATTAAAGGGATTTTAGAAATGTAGCCACTTTGTGATTCAATTTGATGAATTAAAACGGCAACAAAAATTAATATCGCGACCGTTAACAATAATAAAAATGCTATAACTATAGAAAGGGCAATTGCAATAATGTATTGACTAAAAAAACCTCTTTTTATACTTATATTTTTAGACATTTCAAATCCATCAAGCAAGGCATTAATACCATTTGACATTAAAAAAATTGATAACAAAAACCCTGAAGACAACAATCCTTTGTAGCTATTATTCAAAATATCCTTTAAAATAGTTTCAATGGCATCATAGGTATTTGGGGGAACACTTTGCGAAACAAATACTAAAAAATCGTTTTGAAAATTATCTAAAGGGATAAATGGAATTAAGTTTAATAAAAATAAGGCAAACGGAAAAAGTGCCATAAAAAAACTAAAAGCAATAGCACTTGCTCGATGGGTAACTCCGCCTGAAATAATTCCGAAGACATATAATTTTATTACATCATACAACGAAGTTCCTTTTAAACTTGGAAAGTGAATTTGCTGAAGCAGTAAAATTATTTGTTTTACTATTGGTTTAGATTTTATGGTTTCTTTATTGATGTTCATAAATTGTTATGCAATTTGGTATTCACGGATTAGAAAAATTCATTAAATCTATACTATCGAAATTGTATTTTATAGTGCTTTTAAACTCAAATCCATATTATGAACAGAATGCGTTAAAGCGCCAGAAGAAATGTAATTTACACCACATAAGGCATATTCTCTGATTGTTTTTTCATTAATATTTCCAGACGATTCTGTTAAACATTGATTTCCGATAATATGAACTGCTTTTTTTGTCGTTTCAAAATCAAAGTTATCTAACAAAATTCGATACACACCACCCGCTTTTAAAATTTCTTCAACTTCTTTAATACTTCTGGCTTCTACGATTATTTTTAAATCTTTATTATGTTCTTTTAAATACTGTTTTGTTTTTGCAATTGAAGCTGTAATTCCACCAGCAAAATCGTTATGATTGTCTTTTAGCATAATCATATCGTATAATGCAAATCGATGATTCTCTCCACCTCCTATTTTTACTGCCCATTTTTCACAAGCTCTAAAATTAGGTGTGGTTTTACGAGTATCTAAAATTTTTGCACCCGTTCCTTCAATTAATTTGACATAACTTTTGGTTTTTGTAGCAATAGCACTCATTCGTTGCATACTATTTAAAACTAAACGTTCCGCTTTTAGTATGGATTGAGAACTTCCGTGAACGTGAAAAACGATATCGCCATATTTTACTTCAGCCCCATCTTGTATAAAAGTTTCTACTTTCAGGTTAGCATCTACAAAGTTGAATACCATTTTGGCAAATTTTACACCAGCTATAATTCCTTCATCTTTAACTAAAAGCTTAGCACTTCCATGAACTGAAGCTGGAATACAAGCTAATGAACTGTGATCACCATCGCCAACATCTTCTCTTATAGCATTGGAAATAATTAAATTTAATTCGGTTTGAAATTGTTGTTCTGTAATCATGTTTTTTAAACTCTATCTAGAATGTATAATTACAAATTTAAGCTATATTTTGGTTTTTGGAACACCGATTAGATAAATAAATAAAAATTTTTAATAATCTAAAATTGATAAATGAAATTAAAATTTGTTTACCATCTTTGTAACAAAATCGAAAACTTCACTACATATACTATATGATATCGGAAACGGAAGATAATTTTGTAAAACAACTCAAGGCAAATCAGAATATTGTCCACAAAATTTGTAGACTTTATACTTCTGATCAAGACGCGCATAATGATTTGTTTCAAGAAATTACCATTCAGTTATGGAAAGCGTTTCCGAAATTTAGGGGGGAATCGAAATTTACTACTTGGGCCTATCGTGTAGGACTAAATACAGCAATAACTTTATATCGAAAAAAGAAAAGAAGTATTGAAACTACTCCTTTTGACTCAGAATTTCATCGTATCAATACAGAAGAATATAATTTTGAAGAAGAAGAACAATTAAAATTAATGTATAAAGCCATTGCGGAGTTAAATGACATTGACAAAGCTTTGATGTTTTTATATTTAGAAGACAAAGATTACACTGAAATATCAGAAACACTGGGAATTAGCGAAGTGAATGCACGTGTGAAAATGAACAGAATTAAAGGAAAACTTAAAAAAACATTAAATCCGTAACTTATGGATGAATTAGAATTATTAAAAAAAGATTGGAAGAAAAACGATGGGCAATTTAAACAAGTTTCAGAAAATGAAATTTATGGTATGTTGCACAAAAGTTCTTCTTCTATTGTAAAATGGATTTTTATTATCAGTATTTTAGAAATTATTTTGTGGACAAGTTTAGGCTTCTTTACAAATAACGACACCTATTGGAAAATGCTAAATAAGTATCATTTAAAAACATTTATGGTAATTATTTCTATAATTAATTATGCAGTAATTATATATTTTATATACAGATTTTACACCAATTATAAAAAAATAAATGCAATTGATTCCGTAAATCATTTACTAAAAAACATTATAGATTCTAGAAAAACTGTGAAACAATATGTAACATATAATTTATTAATGATAGGTTTTATATTAATTGTAGCATTTGTAGCTCAAACAATGTACGAGCCAAAACTTCAAGAAATTATAAATCGTTTTGGAGAAAATTCAAACAAAGGTTACGTTTTAGTTTTTGGGATTTATTTTATTTTTATTTTAGTCTTTACATTCATAATTTGGCTTTTCTACCGATTGATTTATGGATTTTTTATAAAAAGATTAAAGCGAAATTATAATGAATTACAGAAAATAGAGTATTAAAAAAAGTCCTGATAAATTTTATCAGGACTTTTTTTTAATATTTCCATTGACGTTCTCTATCTAATTTAGAAGCTTCTTCTAAATCTTCCTGAGGAATTACTTTTAAAAATGAAGCGTGTTGCTCGATTGCATATTCTATTTGTTCAACGATTTTTTCAATAGAATCATTCTCGTAGTCTATATCTAATGGCGGTTTAATTTCCATTGATTGTAAAATTCCTTTTTTCTTTACAAACAATCCTTTTCTATCGAATGATCTTCTAAACCCATCAATTACAATTGGTACTACTATAGGTTTGTGTTGCTTAATAATATGTGCTGTTCCTTTTCGAACTGGTTTAAAAGATCGAGTAGTTCCTTGCGGAAATGTAATTACCCAACCATCTTCTAAAGCAATTTTAATATTTTCAGTATCATTCGGATTCACATCTCTTTGCACATCTTTACCTTCAGCACGCCAAGTTCGTTCTACAGTAATAGCACCAACATAAGCTAAAATTCTTGGCAACAAACCTTCTTGCATTGTTTCCTTAGCTGCAACGTAATAAATATTCAATTTCGGCTGCCACAAGTAAAACACATTTTTAATATTATTTTCTCGTCCCTTTAAAGCAGCATTAAACACGTGAAACATAGCAGTTACATCTGCAAAATAAGTTTGATGATTGGAAATAAATAGTACGTTTCTATCTGGTAAATTTCGAATAATATCCGAGCCATCAATTTGTAAATTATTAAAACTTCTGTATCTACTATGTGTTAATGCACCAAAAATACGGATTAACCATTTTTTGATGAATAATATATGTCCAAACGGATTTCTTTTGAATAACCCCATACGAATTGCGTTTTAAAAACGATGCAAATTTAGTAATTTTATACTACATCATTGCGTTTTTAATTAACTCTTTTAACTCACTGAGCATCATTGCAGTAGCGCCCCAAATTAAGAAATTTTCGACTTCAAAAGCAGGTACGTCGATATTTATAGCATAAGAAGTAGTCATTTTAGTTTGTACGATAGTTTTATCATTTAGTAATTGATGAATTGGGAACTCTAATACGCGTTGCACTTCATCTGGATTCGGAATGAATTGTAAATTTTCCTTTGAAAAACCTAAATAGGGAGTAACTAAAAAATTACTTGGCGGAATATAAATCTCACTACATTGTCTAATAATTTCAACTTTATTCATTGGAATTCCTACTTCTTCTTCCGTTTCCCTTAGTGCTGTAATTGCTAAAGTTTTATCTTCCAATTCTTCCTTGCCTCCTGGAAAACTAATTTGGGAAGAATGTACACCAGGATAGGTATTGCGAACAATTAAAGCCAAATGTGCCGTTTCATTTTTTGGATAAACTAACATTAAAACTGCGGCATTTTTAGGTTCAATTTCAGAATAGGATTTGTCCTTAAGATAAGATATTCGTTCCAAAGGTGCCATTTTTATGTGCGCATCTATGGCTAACAACTTTTCTTTCTTTAAATTTGCGATATTATTTATAAAGTGAGTGAATTCCATTTTTAGATTTCTATTTTATAAAGTTACAAAAAATAATTACAAAAATGTATAGTAAAGCTGACGCACAATTAATAAAGAAAGAATTTTGGAGCACTTTTGGAAACGAATATCCAAGAAAATGGTTGCTGTATAATACTAAAATTAAAGACGTTACTTTTAAATTTAATGTGGATAATAAAAAAGCATACGTAATGCTGGATATTGAACCAAAAGATGAAAATAAACGAAAAATCTATTTTGAGAAAGTCGAATCGTTAAAAGAAATTTTGATTGAAGAATTTTTATCTGATGTAATTTTTGACAGAGAACATTATTTAGAAAGTGGAAAAATTATAAGTCGTGTTTGGGTGGAACTATCAGATGTGAGTTTGAACCGAAAATCAGATTGGGAAACCATTTTTAATTTCTTTTATGATAAAATGGATGCTTTTGAGCGGTTTTTCTATGAAAATGAAGATTATATTAAAGATTTGGAAGTGAATACTTAATTGGAAATTAGATAGTAGATTTCGGATTTTTAGACAAGAAACTGAATACAAATTAAACAAAAAAAGTCCTGATTTCTCAGGACTTTTTTACACAAACTAATTAAATATTAAAAACAATATTTATTTTCTGCGATAACTTTAGCAGCAATTTGCTCACGTAATTTCACTACGTTTGGCATATTTACATATTTTGTATAACGACGTAATCCCATTAACATCATACGTTGCTCGTCGCCTTCTGCAAAAGAAACAATTCCTTCTTTTCCTTTCTGTGTTACAATATCAACCGCATTATATAAGTACAATTGAGTCATAGCAAGTTGGTCACTTACTTTATCAGCACCTAATTTTTTTGCCATTTTTTCAGTTCTCAAAACGGCACTCTCAGCCATATAAATTTCAATTAACATATCGGCTGCAGCCATTAAAAGTTGTTGATGATCTTCTAATTCAGCTCCAAATTTTTGCACTGCGGCTCCTGCCACCATTAAAAATGCTTTTTTCAATTTAGCAATCATTTCTTTTTCTTCTGCTAAAAATTCTGAATAATCAGGCACATCAAAAGATGGAATTCCCATTAATTCTTCGGCTACAGCCATAGCTGGACCAATTAAATCAACGTGACCTTTCATTGCTTTTTTAACCAACATTCCTACAGAAAGCATACGATTGATTTCGTTTGTTCCTTCGTAGATACGAGCAATACGTGCATCTCTCCAAGCAGATTCCATTGGAGTATCTTCTGAAAATCCCATTCCTCCAAAAATTTGAATTCCTTCATCTGTACAATGTTGTACATCTTCAGAAACGGCAACTTTTAAAATAGAACATTCAATGGCATATTCCTCCACACCTTTTAATTCTGCTTCTTGTTGAGAATTCCCATCAGCTTCTCTAGCTTCAATTCTATTTTGAATATCACCAGCAGCTCTGTAAGTAGCACTTTCATCTACATAACAATTTGTAGTAATTTCAGCAATTTTTGCTTGAATGGCACCAAAACTTGATATTGGTGTATTAAACTGAATTCTTTCGTTAGCGTAATTTACTGCTCCAGAAATAGTTCTTCTTTGTGCTTCTAAACAAGCGGCTGCTAATTTAATTCGCCCAACATTTAAAGCATTCATTGCTATTTTGAAACCTTCACCTCTTCCTGCTAACATATTTTCAACAGGTACTTTAGTTTCATTAAAGAAAACTTGTCTTGTTGAACTCGCACGAATTCCTAATTTATGTTCTTCTTCACCTAAAGTGATTCCGTTTGTATTTTCTCTATCATATTCTACAATAAATCCTGTAATGTTTTTATCATCTTCGATACGAGCAAAAACAATCATTACATTACAAAATCCAGCATTTGAAATCCACATTTTTTGACCTGAGATTAAATAATGAGTTCCATCAGCAGATAAAACCGCTTTAGTTTTTCCAGAATTTGCATCCGAACCGGCACCTGGTTCTGTCAAACAATATGAACCAAACCATTCGCCAGAAGCTAATTTGGGTACATATTTTTGTTTTTGTTCTTCAGTTCCATACAAAGTAATTGGCATCGTACCAATTCCAGTATGTGCACCAAAAGCAGTTGAAAACGAACCTGTTGCACCAGAGATATAATCGCAAACTAATGCTGTGTTTACAAATCCCATTCCTAATCCGCCATAGGCTTCTGGAACTGCAACTCCTAAAAACCCTAATGCTCCCGCATTTCGCATACATTGTTCGGTATATGCGTAATCTTTTTTCTCAAATTTATCTTTATGTGCCCAAAGTTCTTTATCTACGAATTCTTTAACAGAATCACGCATCATAATTTGCTCTTCGTTAAAATCTTCAGGTGTGAAAACATTTTCGCACTTTGTTTCTTTTACTAAAAACTGACCACCTCTCGTTATGTCTTCCATTTTATACTATTTTAAATGTTGAATTTTAAATTTTAAATTATTTCGTTGTATTTTCACTTGATGTCTTAATTATTTTTGTAATAATGTTGATTATATGATCAACTTCTACTAAATAACTTGACATTTCAATAGATGTTAAATTAGACTTATCTAACAATCTTAACCAGTATTTTGTTTCTCTAGCTTCTTTTGATGCGATTGCCATTTTATGAATAAAATCTTTTCTAGATTGAGCCGCAATTGCTTCTTCAACATTTGCACCAATACTAGTTGCAGATCTCAATATTTGTTTTGAAATATTGAATTCATTTTCTTTTTTAAGTAGAACAAAAAGATTAACTATACTTAAAGCAAAATCAAAACTCTTAATTGCAATAATATTTTCTTTCATTCAATTTAAAATTTAAAATTCAACATTTAAAATAAATTATAATAATTCATAAATTCCAGCTGTTCCTTGTCCTGTTCCAACACACATCGAAACTATTCCGTATTTAGATTTTCTTAATTTCATTTCTTCAAATAATTGTACCGATAATTTTGCACCTGTACATCCAAGTGGGTGGCCTAAAGCAATTGCTCCACCATTTACGTTAATAATATCTGGATTTAGTCCTAATTCGCGAGTTACTGCTAATGCTTGAGAAGCAAAGGCTTCATTCAATTCAATTAAATCTATATCTTTTAGTGTTAATCCAGCTAGTGATAATACTTTTGGAATGGCCTTTACTGGTCCGATACCCATAATTCTTGGCTCTACACCTGCTGAAGCAAAGTTGACTAAACGTGCAATTGGTACTAAATTTAATTCTTTCACCATTTCTTCACTCATCACTAAAACGAAAGCAGCGCCATCACTCATTTGAGACGAATTTCCTGCCGTGACAGAACCGTCAGCTGCAAAAACTGGCTTTAAATTGGCTAATGCTTCAACCGAAGTCCCTAATCTTGGACCTTCATCTTTTGAAACGATATACGATTTGGTTTCTTTTTTTCCGTTTTCGTTAACAAACGTTTGTTCAATATTTATAGGCACAATTTGGTTGTCGAATTTTCCATCAGCTTGTGCTTTTAAGGCCTTCATATGTGATTCGAAAGCAAATTTATCTTGATCTTCTCTCGAAATTTTGAATTGTTTTGCTACAGCTTCGGCTGTTAAACCCATTCCCCAATAATAATCTTCGTTTCCTGCTGCTGCAACCTTATAATCTGGAGTTGGTTTGTAACCACCCATTGGAATATAACTCATACTTTCTGCACCACCAGCAATAATACAATTCGCCATTCCTGATTGAATTTTAGCTGTTGCCATTCCGATAGTTTCTAATCCAGAAGCGCAATACCTGTTAACAGTCACACCAGGAACATCTGTTACTTTTAATCCCATTAAAGAAATTAATCTTCCTATATTTAAACCTTGCTCTGCTTCAGGCATAGCATTTCCAACCATCACATCATCAATTCTTGTTTTATCGAAATTTGGCAATTGCGCCATCATATGTTCGATAGTTTCTGCTGCTAATTCGTCAGGTCTTTTAAAACGAAATAAGCCTTTTGGTGCTTTTCCTACTGCAGTTCGATATGCCGATACTATATAAGCTGTTTTCATATTTTTAACTTTTTTTTTTAAAACACAGATTGAAGAAATTTAAAAAATTATTAAAATTTATCGAATTTATCTAATCTGTGTTTCGAAATTAATTTCTCAACGGTTTTCCCTTAGTTAACATAAACTGAATGCGTTCTAATGTTTTTCTTTCCGAACAAAGTGATAAGAATGCTTCACGTTCTAAATCCAATAAATACTGTTCGGATACTAAATTTGGTTCAGATAAATCGCCACCAGCCATCACATAAGCCAATTTATTTGCGATTTTTTGGTCGTGCTCAGAAATGAATTGTCCTGCAACCATTTGATCAGTTCCGACTAAAAACATACCTAATGCTTGTTTTCCTAAAACTTTTATATCATTTCTTCTTACCGGTTGCGTATACCCTTGATTTGCCATTTGTAAAGCCACTTGTTTTGCCGTAGCAATTTGTCTATCTTTATTTACAACAACAATATCTCTTCCTTTTTGAAGTACGCCAATATCGAAAGCTTCATAAGCAGATGTAGCCACTTTCGCCATTCCAACAGTTAAGAAATATTCTTGTAATACATTTAATTCCACATCATTTTTTCTAAACAAATCGGATGCTCGAAGCGCCATTTCCTTAGAACCACCACCGCCAGGAATTACTCCAACACCGAATTCTACTAATCCAATGTAGGTTTCAGCAGCAGCAACTGCTCTATCTGAGTGCATAGTTAATTCGCAACCACCACCAAGCGTCATTCCGTGTGGTGCAGCAATCACTGGAATAGAAGAATAACGACAACGCATCATCGTGTCTTGAAACATTTTGATGGCCATATTTAATTCGTCATATTCTTGCTCAACAGCCAACATAAAAATCATAGCTAAATTTGCCCCTACAGAAAAATTCGTTCCTTGATTTCCAATTACTAATCCTTCGTACCCTTTTTCAGCCATATCGATGGCTTTGTTTATTCCTTGTAAAACTCCAGCTCCAATAGAATTCATTTTAGAGGTAAACTCTAAATTGATAATTCCGTCACCTAAATCGGTAATAATACTCTCACTATTGTTCCAAACTTTTTTGCTTTCGCGAATATTGTTTAAAATAATAAAAGCATCTTGGCCAGGAATTTTTTCTGTTTGTTTTTTATCTATATTGTAGAAATAAGTTGCTCCTTCTTTTACAGAGTAGAAAGTCGTATTTCCAGATGCTATCATTTCTGTTACCCAACTTGCAGGTTGAAAGCCTTCCGCTTGCATTAATTCAACTCCTTTTTGAACACCGATAGCATCCCAAATCTCAAACGGTCCGTTTTCCCAACCAAAACCAGCTTTCATCGCATCATCAATTTTGTAAAAAGAGTCTGTGATTTCTGGAATTCTGTTCGAACAATACGTAAACATTGAAGCGAAATTTTTACGATAAAATTCTCCCGCTTTATCTTTTCCTGTGATTAATACTTTAAATCTATCAATCGGTTTATCGATAGATTTTGTTAATTCTAATGTTGCAAAAGAGGCTTTTTTAGCGACACGATATTCTAATGTATTTAAATCTAAAGAAAGAATTTCTTTCCCTTCTTTTTTATAGAATCCTTGATTGGTTTTGCTTCCCAACCATTTATTTTCCATCATTTTATTGATAAAATCTGGCAATTTGAATAATTCTAAAACTTCGTCTGTCTTACAATTTTCGTAAATTCCATTCGCCACGTGAACTAAAGTATCTAAACCAACTACATCCACAGTTCGGAAAGTTGCCGATTTAGGTCGACCAATTACTGGACCCGTTAATTTATCAACTTCTTCAATCGTTAAACCCAATTCTTTCACTTGATGAAACAAGCTCATAATTCCGAAGATTCCGATTCTGTTTCCAATAAAAGCTGGAGTGTCTTTAGCAACTACAG
>JBFYPW010000055.1:0-14363 GCA_041303115.1 Flavobacterium sp. | reverse complement strand
CGGGGTGCAAAGATAACATCTTTATTTACTAATTACCAAATCTTTTTTTATCCTTTTATCAAAAATAAAATTCGTAGGATTTTGATACTATTAAATAAAGAACGTCGCTCTCAATGCGGGTGCAAAACTAGTAACTTTATTCGGATTTCCTAACCTTATACTAATCTTTTTTTAAAGTATTTTCTTAACTATTGAACAACAAGAAGTTACAAATAAATATTTCTTGATAAAAAAGCTTGACAGGGAAATTCAACTAAAAAAACATGGCAATAGCCCTGATCGTAGCGGCATCCTTTTTGGTTAATAGACTTCCTTTTTTGAAGTGTAGTAACCAAAAAGATATAGCGGAGAGCAGGAAAGAGCTGCTAAAAAAACTATACCTGTATATATTGTAGGAAATATTGGATTGTATTATCTTTGCACCTCAATAAAAAATAAACCATGATTAAAGTTACTTTACCCGATGGATCGGTAAGAGAGTTTTCGCAAGGCGTAACTCCGATGGATGTTGCTAAAAATATTAGCGAAGGATTTGCTAGAAATGTAATTTCGGCTAATTATAATGATACGACGATAGAAACATCTACCCCGTTAACCACTGATGGTACGCTTACTTTATATACATGGAATGACAAAGAAGGAAAGAAAGCGTTTTGGCATTCAACTTCACACGTAATGGCGCAAACGCTAGAAGAAATGTACTCAGGTATTAAATTAACACTTGGTCCAGCAATTGATAATGGATTTTATTATGATGTAGATTTTGGAAATCATAAAATTACAGATGCTGATTTTAAAAAGATTGAAGACCGCGTTTTAGAAATTTCGAGAGAAAAACACGAATTTAAAATGCGTGCTGTAACTAAAGCTGAAGCATTAGAGAAATATAAAGACAACGAATATAAAACAGAATTAATTTCTAATTTAGAAGACGGAACTATTACTTTTTGTGATCATGCTACGTTTACAGATTTATGTCGTGGTGGACACATTCCGAATACAGGAATTATTAAAGCTGTAAAAATAATGAGTATTGCTGGAGCGTATTGGCGTGGAGATGAAAAAAACAAGCAATTAACACGTGTTTATGGAACTTCATTTCCAAAACAGAAAGATTTAACAGACTATTTAGAGTTATTAGAAGAAGCGAAAAGACGCGACCATAGAAAGTTGGGTAAAGAATTAGATTTATTTCATTTTTCACAACGTGTTGGACAAGGCTTACCATTATGGCTTCCAAAAGGAGCTGCTTTGCGCGATAGATTAGAGCAATTTTTAAAGAAGGCCCAAAAGAAAGCAGGATACGAACAAGTGGTTACGCCTCATATTGGTCAGAAAGAATTATATGTTACGTCTGGGCATTATGCTAAATATGGTGCAGATAGTTTTCAACCGATAACTACTCCAGCTGAAGGTGAAGAATTTTTGTTAAAACCTATGAACTGTCCGCATCACTGTGAAATATACAACTCAAGACCATGGTCGTACAAAGATTTACCAAAACGTTATGCTGAATTTGGTACCGTTTATAGATACGAACAGTCAGGAGAATTACACGGTTTAACTCGTGTAAGAGGATTTACTCAAGATGATGCACATATTTTTTGTATGCCAGATCAATTGGATGCGGAATTTAAAAATGTAATTGATTTAGTACTTTATGTATTTGGTTCATTAGGATTTGAAAATTTTACAGCGCAGGTTTCTGTTAGAGATTTAAACAATCCTGACAAATACATAGGTAGTGTTGAAAACTGGGAAAAAGCAGAAAACGCAATTATTAGTGCTGCAAAAGACAAAGGTTTAAATTACGTTATAGAAGCTGGCGAAGCTGCTTTTTATGGTCCGAAGTTAGACTTTATGGTAAAAGATGCATTAGGTAGAAGTTGGCAATTAGGAACAATTCAAGTAGATTACAACTTACCAGAACGTTTTGAATTATCATATAAAGGTACTGATGATAAATTACATCGACCAGTAATGATTCATAGAGCGCCGTTTGGTTCAATGGAACGATTTATAGCTATTTTATTAGAGCATACAGCTGGAAATTTCCCACTTTGGTTAATGCCAGAACAGGCAATTATATTAAGTTTAAGTGAGAAATATGAAAAATATGCGAAAAAAGTTTTAGATTTGCTAGAAATTCACGAAATTCGCGCCCTAATTGATAACCGAAACGAGACAATAGGTAAGAAAATTAGAGAAGCAGAAATGCAAAAAATGCCATTTATGTTAATAGTTGGTGAAGAAGAAGAAAAAAATGGTACCATTTCTGTACGTCGAAATGGACAAGAAGGGAAAGGAAATATTACAGTTACAATTGAAGAATTTGCAAAAATTGTAAATGAAGAAATAAGCAAAACATTGAAACAATTTTAAAGTTTAACTAAAATTACAGAGTCATAGCAATTAGAAGAGGAAGAGGGAGTTACACTCCTAGAGTAGAAAAAGTAGCATCACATCGTATTAATAATTTAATTAGAGGTGTAGCTGAAGTGCGTTTAGTAGGTGAAAACATTGAACCAGGCGTTTACAAAATGGCTGATGCATTACGATTTGCAGAGGAACAAGAAGTAGACTTAGTTGAAATTTCCCCAAACGCAGACCCACCTGTTTGTAAATTGATGGATTATGGAAAATTCTTATACCAACAAAAGAAAAGGGAAAAAGAATTAAAAGCAAAATCTAGTCAGGTTGTAATTAAGGAAATTCGTTTCGGACCTCAAACTGATGAACATGATTATGAATTTAAGAAAAAAAATGCTTTAAAATTCTTACAAGAAGGTTCAAAATTAAAGGCATTTGTATTTTTTAAAGGACGATCTATTATCTACAAAGAGCAAGGACAAATTTTATTATTACGCTTGGCTCAAGATTTAGAAGAATACGGAAAAGTAGAAAGCATGCCAGTTTTAGAAGGAAAACGTATGATTATATACATTGCTTCTAAGAAAAAAGTGAAATAAAGCTACGAGCAATACTCAGTAAACCATAAGCTCCAAAAAGCCTAATGCTTACTGCCTAGTGCTTAAAGCTATCAAGATAGTAAGTAAGAATAAATTAAATACCTAGGAAAAAATGCCTAAAATGAAAACAAAATCTAGTGCTAAGAAACGATTTAAAGTTACTGGTTCTGGAAAGATCAAAAGAAAACACGCTTTTAAGAGTCATATTTTGACAAAAAAATCTAAAAAACGTAAATTAGCTTTAACTCACTCTGGTTTAGTTCATAAAACAGATGAGAAAAGCATTAAACAACAATTAAATATTATTTAACACGTTGTTTGGTTAAAACTAATTAATAACCCTGGAGTGGGCAGATTTCGACAGGCTAAGCCTGACAACAGAAGTCGAAAGTACTAATTAAGTCGCCTTACTACAAAAAACATTTAAAATTATGCCAAGAGCAGTAAATTCAGTAGCTACAAGAGCTAAAAGAAAAAGAGTATTAAAACAAGCAAAAGGATTCTTCGGAAGACGTAAAAACGTTTGGACAGTCGCTAAAAATGCGGTAGAAAAAGCAATGTGCTATGCTTACCGTGATAGAAAACAAAAGAAAAGAAATTTCCGTGCCTTATGGATTATGCGTATTAACGCTGGTGCTAGACAATACGGAATGAGCTATTCTCAGTTTATGGGTAAAGTAAAAGCTAACAACATCGAATTGAACCGTAAAGTTCTTGCTGATTTAGCTATGAACCACTCAGAAGCATTCGCAGCTATCGTAAATAAAGTGAAATAATCAACGTTTAATCATATTTATATCTTACTTATACAAAATCCCAATCGAAAGGTTGGGATTTTTTGTTACTTATCATAATGTAAATCCGTATTATTAATTGTAAATTTGCGACTTACAAGAATATATGAAAAACAATGAAACAAACCTTTACTTTGAAGGTTTACATCCAAGAAACAAACATGTTGGCAGATATGACTTTGCAAAACTAATCAAAACGCATCCCGATTTAAACTTACATTTATTCCTTAATAAAGCAGGAGAAAAGTCAATTGATTTTTCAAATCCAATTGCAGTAAAAGCATTAAATAAAGCCTTATTAATGCATTTTTACAATTTAGAATACTGGAATATCCCAAAAACCAACTTGTGCCCTCCTATTCCTGGAAGAGCCGAATACATTCATCATATTGCCGATATATTAGCAACATCAAATGGCGGAGTAGTTCCTACAGGAAATGCCGTTAGAATTTTAGATATTGGCATAGGTGCAAATTGTATTTATCCAATTATCGGAAACCACGAATATGGTTGGACTTTCGTTGGAACAGAAGTGGACAAACAATCTTTACTATCTGCAGAAACGATTTTAAGTAAAAATCCAAAACTTAATGAAAACGTAACCGTTCGATTTAATGATAACAAACGAAATGTTTTAAAATACATTTTAGAATCGGAAGAAGTTTTTGATTTTGTTATTTGCAACCCACCTTTTCATTCCTCCGCGGAAGAAGCTGCAAAAGGTTCGTTACGAAAAAACAAAAATTTAGGGCAGAAAGTAGCTGAAAAACCTGTTTTAAATTTCAGTGGGCAGAATAACGAATTATGGTGTGAAGGTGGTGAATTGTCTTTTGTAACCAATATGATATATGAAAGCGTTCACTTTAAAAGTCAGTGTAAATGGTTTAGTGCCATTGTATCTAAAAAAACAAACTTGAAGCCACTTTATAAACAAATGAAAAAAGTAGCCGTAAAAAACAGTACTACAATTCATTTAACAAATGGAAACAAAACTACCCAAATAATTTGCTGGCAGTTTTAATATAAAAAAGGGCTACCAATTGGTAGCCTTTTTTATTTATGAATTTATTACTAATCTGAAACCTTCACCGTGTATGTTTAATATTTCTACACGTTCGTCTGGTTTTAGATATTTTCTAAGTTTAGCGATGTAAACATCCATACTTCTTGAAGTGAAGTAATTATCGTCTCTCCAAATTTTTGTTAATGCCAATTCTCTTGGCATTAAATCATTTTCGTGAAGCGCTAACATTTTTAATAATTCAGATTCTTTTGGAGATAATTTTATTGGCTCTTCGTTCTCAAAAGTTAAAAATCGTAATTTTGAATTTAAATGAAATTTACCAATCATGAACTCAAAAATAGTTGAATCTGGTTTTGTTTCAGATGCTTTTCTTTGAATAATCGCTTTAATTTTCATTAACAACACTTCCGAATCGAAAGGTTTGTTTAGATAATCATCAGCTCCAACTTTATAACCTTTTAAAACATCTTCTTTTAATGTTTTAGCTGTCAAAAAGATAATTGGCACTTCTGTATTTCTTTCTCTAATTTCTCGTGCTAAAGTATAACCGTCTTTATACGGCATCATTACGTCTAAAATACATAAATCGTAAGTATCTTTTTTGAATTTTTCGAAACCTTCCATTCCGTTTTTAGCTAATGTAACTTCGAAATCATTTAATGATAAATAATCTCTTAAAACCGATCCGAAATTTGGATCATCTTCTACTAATAAAATTTTTTTTGCTTCCATATCTTAATTTATTAATGGCAATTTAATTATAAATGTACTTCCTTTTCCTTTTTCACTTTCAACAAAAACCTCGCCATTATGGTCGTCGATAATTTGTTTTACGTAGGCTAAACCTAAACCATGTCCTTTAACGTTATGTAAGTCGCCTGTATGCTCTCTAAAAAATTTCTCAAAAACTTTTTTCTGTACCGCTTTTGACATTCCAATTCCGTTATCTTCTATTTTAATAAGCACATAATCTTTAATATTCTCTGTGTATACATTAATAATTGGTTTTTCAGTAGCATATTTCATAGCATTATCCAAAATATTAACCAACACGTTTGTAAAATGTACATCATTTAAAAGCACTGTAGTTCTGCTTGCATTAAAGTGAGTATGCAATTCTCCTTCTCTATCCTCTAAAATTAAACTCACATGATCTATTGCGTCTTCTATAAAATCTGTTATCTCTTGAGGCTCTTTATCGATATTTAATTCGTTTCTTTCTAATTTTGAAATTCTAAGCACGTTTTCAACTTGGGCATGCATTCGTTTGTTTTCATCCTTAATCATTTGAAGATATTTTTGCACCTTTTCTTTATCATTAATAATTTTCGGATTTTTTATTGCATCTAAAGCTAAATTTATTGTCGCAATTGGTGTTTTAAATTCATGAGTCATGTTGTTTATGAAATCTGTTTTTATTTCAGATATCTGCTTTTGCATGATTAATTGTTTTAAAGCACTGGTATAAGTTACTAAAATTATTACAACAAATAATAATGTTAAAATTGTCATCGGTAACATTGACGAGAATACAAAATTTGTTTTGTTAGGAAATCTAAGTAATAATTTATAATCGGATTTTCCTTCGGCATCTAATAAAATCGGGACACTGTATGTAGTACATTTGTCATATCTAAATTCTTCGGATTTTATTTTGGTAGCTAAACCATTTTTATACACTGCAAACTCATATGGTGTTTTTAATTCTGATTTATATAATTCAAAATTCAAAACATCATTCACTAATTTTGATGAAATTCTCTTATGAATTTGGCGTTGCGAAACAATATCTCGAAACAAAAGTTCAAATTGCACACGGTCTAAAATTCCTAACCTTCCATTTTTTTCTATAGTTACATCTGGATTTGAACCTATATTTGCTTCACTTCCTTCAAGTGAATTATCTTTATATATACGTGTTTTTCTTTTTGCTTGATATTCTCTAATTTTTATTGCGCCAGCATTTTTATCAAAGAACGAACCATCTATACCAAAATCTTCAGGAATTATTGTGTTCGAATAAATTAAAACTTCTTTTGTGTTGGAATCTTTTTCATAATAAAAAAGCTGTTTTAATTGGTCTTGCATGGGCTCTCTTCCTGTACTGTCTTTAAATTTTTTATAAGACGTATAGAAATCAACCATTTCTTTATTGTTTAGCTTTTCTGAAACGTTATTCAGAACTACCAATGCGTGATGTCTAAATTGATCGTCATTTTTTTGAAACGAACTATTAATCCAATATAATTGGACTAAAATAATTCCTATCAAAGAAATACTCATTAAAAAAACTAATATTCTAAACCTCGTTTTATTCATCATAGCAAAGTTAGGGCGTAATTAAGAGCAAGCGAAATAATTAACCAATATTTAACAATTATGTTAAAATTTAAATATTATTTAATTTTTTTATTAAAATATCGATAAATTCATACATTTTCTCTAAATTTTCATTTTCAATAACATATGTCGCTAATCTAATTTTCTGTTCTTCAGGAAGTTGGTTTTGAATTATCTGTAAAACATTATCTTTTGACGTTTTATCTCTTTCCAAAACACGTTGAATTCGGGTTTCTAAAGGTGCTGTAACTAAAATAGTTGCATCACAATAGTTTTGTCCATTCGTTTCAAATAAAATGGCTACTTCTTTAATTACAAATGGAGCATTTTGATGATTAGACAACCAATTGTCAAAGTCGCGTTTTACTTTCGGATGAATAATTGAATTGAGTTGTGCTAATTTATCATTATCCGAAAACACGAAGTCACGAATTAAGGTTCTATTTAAATAACCATTTTCTAAAATTACGTTTTCTTTAAAAAGAGCTTGAACTTCTTGAATCACTTCTTTAGTATTCATTATTTCTTTCGCAGCTTCATCAGCTATATAAACAGGAATTCCCTTTGAAGCAAAATAGGTTGCTACAGTAGTTTTACCTGTTCCAATTCCACCAGTAAGTCCTATTATTTTTGTCATTTTATTTTTTAAAAAATAATTTCGGAAAGGCTAGCTCAGGGTGTTGTTTTAAAATATGAATTTTAAGATATGAAAGTAAAAATCCTTTTCCATATCCATAAAACTGAATTATTGTTGCTACCAAACTATATAAAGCGATTTCAATAGATTTATTTTTTTTCAATGAAGTAAGAAACAATAGTATAAAATATGAAAAATAAACATATAAAAAATAAGGAAAATTGAAAATTGCAACTAAAGCAGAAAACAAAAATCCTACTAAAAACAAAGTTGGAAACCAAAATGTAATTTTAGTAAATTCTGGATACCAAGAATTTAAGATTGGTCTTGCTAAACCGAATTTGTTTACTTGCATATAAAATTTATTCCAATCTATTCTTCGTTTATGATATACAAAAGCTTTGGAGATTAATTTTGTTTTATACCCTAATTTCCATAATCGAATAGATAAATCTGGATCTTCACCAGGATGAATATTCCCGAAACCTTTTGATGCTTCAAATGCTTTTTTTGATAAGCCCATATTAAAACTTCTGGGCTGAAATTTATCTATTTTTTCACTTCCGCCTCTAATTCCACCAGTAGTTAAAAAAGAAGTCATTGTGAAATTTATGGCTTTTTGAATATTTGAAAAAGATTCCAAAGCTGCATCTGGGCCGCCAAAACAATCAACAAAATCTTTTTTTAATTCTTCATCAACAGTTTGTAAATAATTGTCTGGAATAATACAATCTGAATCTAAAATGATAAAATAATCACCTTTTGCCATTTTCATTCCAAAATTTCTGGAATCACCTGGGCCAGAATTGGGTTTAAAATAATAACTAACATTTAAAGTTACATATTTTTGAATTACATGCTCACAAGTAATAGATGAACCATCTTCTATAATTACTATTTCATAATTAGCTGTATAGGTTTGTTTCGATAAACTTTCTAAAAGTTCATCAATTTCATCAGGTCTATTAAAAATAGGTATAATTAAAGAAAATAGCATGGTCATATTTTATAAGAACAAAGATATGTATAAAAACAAAAAAGTCCCGATAAATCGAGACTTTTAAGTAAAAAATTATTTGAAAATAATTATTCTTTAATCACTTTAATAGAATGTACTGTATCATCAACAGTTACATTAACAATGTAAACTCCTGCATTTAATGCAGACATATCAACGTGAACATCATTTGTATTTGCTTTTGCATTTACAACTTCTTGACCTAATAAGTTAATAACTTTTACATTACTAATTGCAGATTTGTATGATAAATTCAATACATCTTTAACTGGATTTGGATATGCTACAAAGTTTGAAGTATCAAATGAATTTGAACCTAACGTTGTATCTACTGTAAAGTCTAAAGTAACTCCGTATGAACCATTATAACATGGCGCTGGCGGAGCCTGACCTGTATCAGCAGTTCCAATTCTCATTCTGTGTGCTCCTGTAGGTGCCGTTAATGGCATTAAGAATGAAGCATCAACTGTATTAGGATTTACAGCAGTACAAGCAATACCTGTTTTTACTAATTCACCCGCATCATCGAAATCGAAATCATTATTGAAGTCAATCCAGATATTGATATCATAAGTATACCCAGTTGCAAAAGTAAGTTGCACGTTAGTATTTGTACCTGGTTCAACAGCAATTGCAGATGTTGTGTTACTCACATAAGTAACATCTGCAATAACAAACGGAGTTGTACCAACTGTTGCATTCGTAATACCTGAACCATCATTAGATGTTGGAACCGAAGCACAATAACATCCTGTAGCAACAGTAGTAAAAGTTTGTTCAACACATCCAGTAGCAGAACCTGCTCCACTAAATGGAACCACTTTCCAGAAATACTGCGTATTTATAGTTCCTGAGAAAGAATAATTAGTTGTACTTACTGGAACCGCATTAGCAATATCAGTTCCACCTGAAGTAGTTCCAATAGACACATAATAACCTGTAGCGTCCGTTGCGGCATTCCATGATAATTGATTCGCAAAGTTACCACAAGTAGTATTTGGTGTTGCTGTTAAACCTGTTGAACAAGATGGAATAACATTTGGAGTTACTTTCAATTCAACATCATCAAATGCAACATAGTTTGGAGAAAAACTTGGTTGATTTACTCTAAATGCAAAATAATACACGCCAGAGGTTGTTGGTACAAAAGTACGAGTAACTTTTGTATATGGTTGAATTGCTAAAGTACCAGTTCCAGGAACATTATATGTAGCTCCTAACTGAGTTGCACCTGTAGAAACTTGATTAGAATTCACAAAATAATCAACAACCCATCCAGAACCACCATCACCTTGAATCCAAGAAGAAAAATCATATGAAGTTCCTGCAGTTAATTGAAAACCTGGTGTCCACATAAATTCATTTGTAGCAGACCATGCATCTCTTAAATAATTAGTACCAGAGTACGCAGTGTTGTTAAAAGTATCAGATGAAGTTGTGTAATCTCCATTTTCTTCAGACCAACACGGTGGAAAAGCCGGTGTAGTTACAGATTCAAAACCTTCAATCCATGGTAAAGCAGTAACGGGGGCACATTGTGTAGTGAATGTTTGAACTGACCATACACTAAATGAACCTGAACCACAATTTGCTCTTACATATAAGTAATATGTAGTTTGTGGCGTTAATCCTGTTAAAGCTGCAAAAGCAGTTGTAATTGCTGTACCCGCACCTGTTGGTGGTGTAGCAGAAGTTGAAACAACATATTCATAACCAGCTGTAGCACCTGACATTACATCCCAAGATGAAGCTGCACCAGTTGCCGTTACACTAGAAACCACAACATTTGTTGGTTGAGGACATGCAGGAGATAAACGAATTTCGAAGTTATCAACGAAGAAATCTGTATCATCAGAACCATCAGTAGCTCCAGAAACAACTCTATATGCAAAACGAACAGTTTGACCACTATAGGCATCTAAATCAATAATGTTTGGTGTACCAGCAGCTGCAGGTGCATTAGCATTATTATAAGTATGTAGAACTGTCCAGTTAGTTAAGTTTGAAGCAACAAGTACTTCCACTCTATCATCAGCGTCCCAAGCAGTAGTTGGAGCAGTTGTACCATTCCACTGTGTTAAGGCTGCGTCAAATTTTAACTCATATCCAGTAGCTGGAATTGTAAATTGTGGAGAAATAATCCAGTCATTAGCACCAGTTGTATAATGATTATAAGCAATAGAACCTGTAGTTCCATTATTAGAAAAACCATCATCTTTCCAACTGTTAGTTCCAAAAGTTGCAGGACCAGCAGTTAAATCACCATTGTCTCCTTTTATCCAACAAACTGATGGTAAGAAAGTAGCAAATGGCTCTACATGTGGCAATGTAGTAATTGGCGCACATGCAGTTGTGAAAGTAATTGGACCTAACCATGGACTTGCATCTGTAGTAGAACAAACTGCTCTTACAAAAACAAAATACTGAGTTGATGGTAGCAAACCTGTAGTAACTTGCGCAAAAGTTGCAGTTACTGCAGTTCCTGCTGCTGTTGGAGGTGTATTTGTTGTAGAAATTACATACTCATATCCAACCGCAGGTATTGTAGCCGGTGCATCCCACGAAATATCAACTGAAGAAGATGTTACGTTAGCACTAACTAAAGCAGACGGATCTGGACAAGTTGGAATTGCTTCCCAAACAAAATCATCAAAATATAATGTACCTGCAACAGTTCCTGTATGTTTCATAGCAGGAAAATCAGAATAGGTTCCAGCTGGTGGCGCATATACAAAATCAGCATAAACATTTGAAGCTGGAGTAAATGATGACAATGATACGAATGTAGTAGCATCATTTGCGTCAGTTAAATAACCAAATTCAACTGTTGAAAATACAGTAGTTGAACTTGAACGCATTTTAAATTTCAAACGATGTGTTCCTGCTCCTAAATTTGAAACAGGTTGCATACGCATAGTTGGTGCACCTGTAGATGAACCATAAAAATAAATTACATTTGGCGCAGAAGGTGTAGGCGTAGTAGTTGTTGTATAACAAGAACCTGCAGTACCTAGTTTAGTCCAACATGCTGGCATACCTGAAGGCAATGACGAAGCAGTAACACCATCAAAATTTTGAGTAAACGCTGTTACGTTAGCACATAAAGTAGTAAAAGTAACTGGACCTGCCCATGGACTAGACTCTGTTGTAGAACAGATTGAACGTACAAATACGTATTGTGCAGCATTTGGCGTTAAACCAGTTAATGAAGCAAATGTACTTGTAGTGGCAGTACCTGCAGCCGTAGGTGGTGTGTTTGTAGTAGAAACTACATATTCATACCCTACTGCCGGAGCTGTAGCTGGTGCATCCCAAGAAATAACTGCCGTTGAGGCTCCTACTTGAGCAAATACAATAGCTGAAGGATCTGTACAAGTTGGAATTGGTTCCCAAGCAAAATCATCTAAATATAATGTACCTGCAACTGCTCCCGTATGTCTAATAGCTGGATAATCTGAATATGTTCCAGCTGGTGGCGCATATACATATTCAGCAAAAACATCATTTGTTGGAGCAATTGAAGTTAACGCTACGAATGTAGTTGCATCATAAGGATTCGTTAAATAACCAACTTCTACAGCTGGTAAAATAGTAGTTGAACTTGAACGCATTTTAAATTTCATACGATGTGTTCCTGCTCCTAAATTAGAAACCGGTTGCATACGCATTGTTGGTGCACCTGTAGATGAACCATAGAAATAAATTGAATTTGGCGCAGATGCAACTGGAGTAGTTGTAGAAGTATAACAAGAACCCGCAGCTCCTACTTTTTCCCAACAAGCTGGCATTGCAGAAGCAGTAACACCATCAAAATTTTGAGTAAATGCAGTTACATTAGCACATAATGTTTTGAAAGTAATTGGTCCTGACCAAGTACTAACATCTGAAGTAGCACAATTAGAACGTACCCATACATAATAAGTAGTGTTTCCTGAAAGTGCTGATAAATTTGCTGTAACTAAACCAGCTGCAACAGATCCTGTTGGAGTAACTGTACTTAATGGATCAGTACTTGTAGTACTTACATAATAATCGTAACCATTAGCTGGTGTAGAAGTTGAAGCTGCCCATGAAATTGTAGCTGTAGTAGCTGCAACACTGCTAGCTGTTAAACTACTCCATAAAGGTGCCTCACAAGTTGGTATTGCCTCGATTTTAAAATTATCAAAAGCGATATAATAATCTCCAACAATCCAGTTATGAGTAACTTTAATTCTGATTGACTGTCCAGTATAGGCTGCTAAATCCATAGCGTAGGTTTGCCATCCTGCTATACCATTATTA
The DNA here is from genome assembly GCA_041303115.1 of Flavobacterium sp. Taxonomy (GTDB): domain Bacteria; phylum Bacteroidota; class Bacteroidia; order Flavobacteriales; family Flavobacteriaceae; genus Flavobacterium. Next base: position 1,297 of record JBFYPW010000055.1, on the reverse strand, counting down.
GGTACTGTAACTACATCTGTATAAGAAGTTCCATTATTTGTAGAAACCGCAATAATCATATTTCCACTACTTGCAGCAGTTGCTCCATAAGGAGATGAGTAATCATGTGATTTGTAATTAAATACAAATCTGTGATTTGCAGGTACTGGTGCGAAAATAGGCGTAACTAAATTTCCAGTTGTAGAAAATGAATATGCATTTCTATAAATATAATTACTATTTAATGCAGGATTAATTTGAACTAAAGTGTTACCTAAAGAAAAATTTGTATTTACCCAGTTCACTGGCAAAGTAGTAGTTGCAAATCCTTCAGACCATGGTAGCGCTGTTGGAGGTGTAGTTGTTACTGTATTTGCATTTGATACTGAAGTGGCATTGAAGTAATAATCATAAGGTGCAGCCGTACCACATCTTAAGTATTGAATTACTTTTACATAATATTGCGTATTTGGTAATAACCCAGTAACTGTAACTGAAGTACCCGTATTATCATACACAAGTTGCTGTCCTGTTCCAGTATAAGCAGTTGCTGCTGTAAACGCGGCACCTGGCCCATTTACTGGATCAACAATTGGCGCATTACTAATATAAACCACACGTCTGTTTCCATCCGAGTTAGTCCAGTTAGCAGTAAATCCTAAATAATTAATAGCCGTAAAGTTTAATCCTGTTGCTTGTCCTACTGGAGCACCTGCTGGATTTACTGTTACTACGTTTGAGTACGAAAATAAAGTACTACCTGTACATGTAATTTTACATCTGTAATACACAGCTGTTGGTCCTGCAAATGCAGGTGGCGAATACACCATAGTTGTTGCAGAAGTACCCGTAGCATTAGCCCAAGTTGTGTTATCTGCTGATGTTTCCCATTGAAAAGTAAGACCTGTAAAACCTTCACTGTTTCCAGTTAATGTTAATGCTGCAGGTGTAGCACCTGTACATAAATTTTGAAGCGCTGGCGCCACAGTACCTGCAACAGGCGTACCTGTACAAGCCACTGGTGGTGTATACGTATACACTAAACCATTAGTAGGCATACCTGGAGTAGCTACCGAAGTATTATATGCTTGCGTTGAACTATTTGCAGTACCTGAAGTAGATGCCGTAAACAATTGCGTAGTAGCATTTGTTCTTGTTTTAAAATCAGTTGCAGCTGCACCTCTTAAACCAATTTGTCTAGTTCCTGAAGCTGCTGCTGAACCTATAGCATAACCATTAGATCCATACACAATTTTAATTTGATTGGTAGTTTCTGCCAAACGAATTTGAAAATTGATAAAAGGTACGTCAGTTGTAC
>JBFYPW010000054.1:0-14553 GCA_041303115.1 Flavobacterium sp. | reverse complement strand
TTTTTGTAGCTAAAGAAGCTGAAATAATGAAAGTATAATTATAAATAACTTTCAATATTAAAAATTCAAATTCCAATATGTAAAAGGAATTTGGATTTTTTATTTCATTTTCGCTATCAGAGTTTTTAAATAAACCTTCATATCTAAAAACTCAAAATTAATAGCGGTTTTTATTTTATTCGTATCGTGAGTTTCTATATTATATAAAGCATTTATGGTTGCTTTTGTAAGCATTCGTTTTCTGAAAAATAAGGTTGTGAAAACAAACTCAAAGATTCGAATAATTTGTAATTGCCATTTCTTTATTTCAAATTTTGGTTTTTTTATTTTATTGGCTGAGGTGCTCGTAGCCAAATTATCTGCAATGCTATCAAATAATTCTTTGTAAGTTACATCTTCGGCAACTAAAATAAAGCGTTCGCCAGAAATGGTGCTTTTCATTAGAGTTGTCATCGCTTTTACGACATCTTCTACAGCTACAATACCTAGTTTACCCAAAGTGTAAAATAATTGTCCGTCTTTGATATTTTTGATGAATAAAGAACTGCCTTCTGTTGGAAATCCGTTCCCAAAAATTACACCTGGATTGACAATTACCACTTCCAATCCTTCTTGAAAACCACGCCAAACTTCCATTTCTGCGCCAAATTTCGAAATAGAATAATCGCTTCTTACGGCTTCGTTGTTTCTTTCCGTTTCTTCATTTATCAATAAATTATGTTCCGTTCCGTTTCCTAAAGCCGAAATTGAACTTACATAGCACAATTTTTTTACATTTGAATATAAGCAACAATTCACAACATTTGCTGTTCCAATAATATTGTTTTGGTACAGTTTTTCTTCGTCTTTTGGGTTAAAAGAAACCAACGCCGCACAATGATATACATAAGAAACGTTAGTAAAAGCAGTTTCAAGAGCAGGAATATCTAAAATATCGGCATTAACCCAATCGATTTTTTCAAATTCCGAAAGCTTATTTTCTTTTTCGAATAATTTTTTAATGTGTAGCCGTTTTTTCTCCGATCTATATATTGCACGAATAGCATTCTCTTCTTGAGAAAGTTGCAATAATAAATGAAAACCAACTAAACCTGTTCCACCTGTAACTAATATCATTTTGTAAAATTAGTGAAAAATTGAAATAATCTGTAGCTTCTAATAAAGAAAAACCATTAAAATTTATCTAAAATTCGCATTTCTAAAACTCAAAAATTCGCCCTATATTTGCATTTTAAATGAACATTTGGAGATTATGAAGCACATCAGAATTATAGATTTATTAGAAAACACAAAAACGTTACAAGAAGTAAACGCAAAAGGTTGGGTAAGAACATTTAGAAACAATCAGTTTATTGCACTAAATGATGGATCAACGCTTAATAATATTCAGTGTGTGGTTGATTTTGAAAACACACCTGAAGAAACGCTAAAACGCATTACTACTGGCGCTGCTATTTCTGTAATTGGAACTTTAGTGGAAAGTCAAGGAGCTGGTCAGAAAGTAGAAATACAAGTAACTAAACTTGAAATTTTAGGCGATTCTGATGCGGAAAAATTCCCAATACAACCCAAAAATAAACCAAGTTTAGACTTTTTAAGAGAAAATGCACACTTGCGTACCCGAACTAATATGTTTGGTGCGATAATGCGTGTACGTTCTACATTGTCTTTCGCAGTGCATAAGTATTTTCAAGAAAAAGGATTTGTGTATGTAAATACGCCAATTATTACAGGTTCTGATGCAGAAGGTGCTGGAGAAATGTTTCAAGTTTCGGCTTTGCCTTTTGATAACACACCAAGAACTGAAGACGGTAAAGTAAATTATAAAGAAGACTTTTTCGGGAAACAAACTAATCTTACGGTTTCTGGGCAATTAGAAGCAGAAACGTATGCCATGTCTTTAGGGCAAGTATATACATTCGGACCTACTTTTCGTGCTGAAAATTCTAATACATCACGTCACTTAGCTGAATTTTGGATGATTGAACCAGAAGTAGCTTTCAATGATTTGGCTGCAAATATGGATTTAGCTGAAGATTTTATTCAAAATGTAATAAAATACACGTTAGATAAATGTTCTGAAGATTTAAAGTTTTTAGAAAATCGTTTATTAGAAGAAGAAAAAAACAAACCACAAGCAGAACGTAGCGAAATGGCTTTGTTAGAAAAATTAAATTTTGTTTTAGAGAATAATTTCAAACGTGTTTCGTATACCGAAGCTATTGATATTCTTAAAAATTCGAAACCAAATAAAAATAAAAAATTCCAATATTTAATAGACGAATGGGGTGCCGATTTGCAATCAGAACACGAACGTTTCTTAGTAGAAAAACATTTTAAATGTCCTGTAATTTTATTCGATTATCCTGCTAAAATTAAAGCATTTTATATGCGATTAAATGACGGAACTGAACCAGGAAAAGAAACCGTACGCGCTATGGATATTTTATTTCCAGGCATTGGTGAAATTGTAGGAGGTTCGCAACGTGAAGAACGTTTGGACGTTTTAATCGAAAAAATGAAAGCATTAGGTATTGATGAAGAAGAATTATGGTGGTATTTAGATACTCGTAGATTTGGTTCAGCGGTGCATTCAGGTTTCGGATTAGGTTTTGAAAGATTGGTATTGTTTGTTACAGGTATGACTAATATTCGCGACGTAATTCCTTTCCCAAGAACACCAGATAACGCAGAGTTTTAAAAATAGTTTAGAAGTTTAAAGAGTTTAGATGTTTATAAGGTTATACACAATGCCTTTTAAACTTATAAACGATTAAACACATAAACCAAAAAGACAATATGCTTAAACACAGTTTAAACTTCAAATTATCGCAAAAATTATCGCCTCAACAAATTCAGTTGATGAAGTTGATACAATTGCCTACGCAAGCTTTTGAGCAACGTTTGCAAGAGGAAATGGTTGAAAATCCAGCTTTAGAAGGAAGTTTAGACGACAATAACGAATCGTTAGATGATTATAATGATACTTCAAATGACGAAGATTCTTATGATGATTACGATAACGACCAAATAGATACAGGCGATATTAATATTGATGAATATTTAAGCAACGACGATACGCCAGATTATAAATATCAAAGCAATAATTATAGCGATGATGATGAAGACCGAACGTTGCCTATGGCCGCTCAAATTAGTTTTCATCAAGATTTAATTAATCAATTAAACACCTTTATTCTTTCGGAAAATGATAGAGAAATTGCTGAATTTTTAGTAGGAAGTATTGAAGATTCTGGCTATATCAGAAGAACCATTCAGGATATTGTAGATGATATGGCGTTTACGCAAGGGATCTATACTGACGAGAAATCAGTTGAAAAAGTATTGCATATTGTGCAACAGTTAGAACCTTCTGGGGTAGGCGCAAGGGATTTACAAGAATGTTTATTGATCCAATTAAAACACAAAACCCCAACGGAATCGGTTAATTTAGCTATTGCTGTAATAGACAAACAATTTGATGCGTTTACTAAAAAGCATTACGATAAATTACTACAAAAATTTGATTGCTCCAAAGATCAATTAAAAAAAGCGATTGAAGAAATAGAAAAATTAAATCCCAAACCGGGTGGAAGTTACGATAGCAATAGTAGGATTGTTGAACACGTAGTGCCTGATTTTACCATTCGTATTGTAGATGGCGAATTAGAATTGCTTTTGAATGGAAGAAACGCCCCTGAATTACATGTCTCAAAAGACTATCAAGAAATGCTGCAAACGTATAAAGTTTCCAGCGACAAGTCTAATTCACAGAAAGATGCGGTACAGTTTATCAAACAAAAATTAGATTCTGCTAAATGGTTTATTGATGCTATAAAACAACGTCAAGAAACCTTATTTGTTACGATGAATGCCATTATGTATTTTCAACGAGAATACTTTTTGGAAGGTGAAGAATCTAAGTTAAAACCAATGATTCTAAAAGATATTGCTGATATGATTGGTTTGGATATTTCTACGATTTCTCGAGTAGCAAATAGTAAATATGTTGACACCCCTTACGGAACGAAACTAATTAAAGATTTCTTTTCTGAAGCGATGAAAAACGATCAAGGTGAAGATGTTTCTACCATTGAAATCAAAAATATTTTAGAACGTGTAATTGCTGAAGAAGATAAAAGTAAACCCTTACCTGATGAAGATTTAGCAGCAATTCTTAAAGAAAAAGGATTTCCTATAGCAAGAAGAACTATTGCTAAATACCGAGAACAATTAGATATTCCGGTAGCAAGATTGAGAAAAAAAATGTAACTTTTCTAAACTTTCAAAACCGCTTCCATTGCATATAAAATATCTTTTAAAACCATTTTCATATATTTTTCATCCCATTTTTATTTCTATGTATGGGGCAATTTTATATTTCTTTTTCACAAATAACATCAATTATTTGGCAGAAATGTACTTGTCACTCATTCAAATTTTTATTCTTACATTACTTTTACCTATTAGTTTTTATTCGTTATTAAAAATTTTTAAAAAGATAGAATCATTCACAGAGGCCACACTTGAAGAAAGAAGATTGCCAATTTTTATTCAATTAGTGCTATTGTATTTGCTATTAAAATTCACGGTTTTAGAAAACCATTTCCCTGAATTATTTAATTTTTTTCAAGCCGGATTTATAAGTGCTTTTTTAGTCTTTATTTCTGTGCTGTTTCGATTTAAAGCCAGTTTGCATATGATAGGCTGCACTTCTTTAGCTGTTTTTGTTTTACTGTTTACTAGTTATTTAGAAATAGCCGCGATTAATACAGTAGCTCTTTTAATTCTGTGTATGGGATTTGTTGCCTCGTCAAGATTATATATGAAAGCTCATACACCAATAGAATTAATAGCAGGTATAGCTATTGGCGGTTTGCCACAAATTTTGGTTTGGTTTTATAATATATAAAAGATAAAACCAACATTAAAATTACTCATTTTGGAACCTTCTTTGAAGATTGGATTTAAACCATAATAAATGTATGGGTTCCAAGTATTAAATCCAACAGAAATATAAGCGCCATATTGCCAACGATTTATTTCGTCTGAAATAGATTCTTTAGAACTTTCCGTCGTGGACTCTAATTTTAATTTTGAATTAAATACATAACTCGTTTTTAATCCGGTATAAATTCTCCAGAAGCTGTGACTATTTGGGGTGGAATTTCGCCATCTAACTTCTATTGGAAAATCAACGCTATGAGTAGTAATTATGGTTCTAATATTTTCTGAAGTAATGTTTTCTGTAGCGCCAACAATTTCTTCAGAATTTATAAATTGTTTGATGTTATTATACGAATAGCCAATTCCTGGTGCAATTGCCCAATGTCTATTTTTTGAAATGGGTACATCTCTCAAAATTCCAAATGTAATTCCTGGTGAAAATGAAAATTGCTTAAATCCATCAGGACGATTTTGTATTAAATTATAACTTAAAGAGGCGTAAAATTGGTCTTCTCTGTAAAGCGAATCCATTTCAATTGGTTTTATTTCTTGTGAGAAACAAAAAAAAGGAATCCATAAAAAAAATAATATTCTCATTTGTAATAGTTATTGTTTTTTAATTGTCTAAAACCACTACAGTTTTGCAGAGAGGAAGGGATTCGAACCCTCGATATGTTGCCATATACACGCTTTCCAAGCGTGCGCCTTCAGCCACTCGGCCACCTCTCTAATTTTAATCGTTCATTTCACCTCGCAAAGGGGTTTCAAAAATAGTCTTAAAAACTGAGTTAGCCACGTTTTGCCCTAACAAATACATTAATTTTGTAATAGCGGCCTCTGTAGTAATATTTTTACCAGAAATTAAACCAATTTCTTTTAAGCGTGTACTGGTTTCATAAGCTCCCATTAAAACGGTTCCACCACTACATTGGGTTACGTTAATAATATGAATGCCACGTTTTATGGCGCTTACAATTTCATCAATAAACCAATCTTCCATTGGTGCATTTCCTGAGCCATAGGTTTCCAAAACTACCCCTTTTAAATTCGTCGTGTGTAAAATAGCGTGTAAAATGCTTTTATTTAAACCTGGAAATAATTTTAAAATTAAAACATTGTCATCAAAACAGGTATTTACTTTTAACTTTTTAGAAACTTTTTCTTTTAAAAGCACTTCATTATTTACATTTAAATGCACGCCTGATTCTACAAGTTCAGGAAAATTTGGCGATGTAAATGCATTAAAATGTTCGGCACTTATTTTTGTAGTTCGATTTCCTCTGTATAATTTATATTCAAAATAAAGGGAAACTTCTTGAATAACGGGTTTTCCTTTTTCTTGTAAAGAAGCAATTTGAATGGCGGTAATTAAGTTTTCTTTTGCATCTGTACGTAAATCACCAATAGGTAGTTGAGATCCTGTAAACACAATTGGTTTGTTTAAATTTTCAAACATAAAACTCAAAGCCGAAGCACTATACGACATCGTATCCGAACCGTGGAGTACCACAAAACCATCAAAATTAGTGTAATTTTCTTCAATAATTTCAGCTGTTTTTTGCCAATCAGAAATTTGCATATTTGACGAATCAATTGGTTTTTCAAATGAAACAGTTTCAATATTGCAATCTAATAATTTTAGTTCTGGAATGCCTTTTATTAGTTTTTTGAAATTAAAAGCCTTTAGTGCGCCGCTATCAACATCCTTAATCATACCAATAGTTCCACCGGTATAAATTAATAAAATAGTTGGCTTATGATTTGCTTTCAATTTATTGGTATTTTAATTTATTAATCACTGGATTGGCATACATTGCCAAGAAACTTTCTTTCATTTTTATGTCATCCGCATTTATTCTTAATTCTAATCTACGTTCAAAAAGTTGTTTTTCTTTTTCGGTATAACAATCAGAATAAGCAGTGGTCTGATGTAATATATCGTAGGCAATATAATTTGTAGGCCAAATTTTATAAGATTGTAAAATAGAATCGTCAATTACTTGTGCCAATGCAAACATTTGTTTGTTGGAGTTTGTTGTTTCTGCAGAAATCGTATCTAATTCCGCATCTAAAACATCGCCAACGTGAATATGAATACGTTTTTTCTGCCCGATAATGCCACTTAATAGCGTGATAAAATCTTCGTTTTTTTCTTTTGTATAAATTTCGTCATTGGCTTCAGCCATTAATTGCGGAATTTTTAACGCATCCGTTGGATCATATTCATAAGAAATGGAAACGGGAACAATTTTTATTTTCTTAAAGAAATCCATATTATTATTCTCGTCTGATGCCATCGCAATCATCTTTAATACTCCAGAATGTGTAGCATCATTTCCGTCTTTCGTTCTTCCTTCTCGTTGTGCTATCCATACAGAACGATTTTCTTTCGAAACCAATCGGTACATGTATTCTGAAAGTAATTTAGAGCTTTCTAATAACTCTCTTGGCGAAAGATTTCTTTGCACTAAAAAATTTCTATTAAGTTTAGAAAGCATTAGTAAAAAATCTTTTTTCACTAAATTATCTCCTATGGCAGATGCCGTCATAACTAAACCATGTTCGTGTAAACAAACGTTTAATAATGAGGTGTCTAAAATAATATCTCTATGATTTGAAATAAAAAAATAAGCGGTATTAGGTTCTAATTTTCCAAAGCCAGATGTAGTAAGTCCGTCAGAACTTTTTTCTAATATTTTTTTTATGGCGTGATATGCAAAATTAATTTGAAAATCTCTTATGGAATGTGTACGAAGCAATTGCTCTTTCCAGACTGATTCTTCCGTATTTGGATACGCAAAATCTACCAATGCTTTCATCATAGGATGATTTATGGAAGCACGAATAGCATCGTTAACTTCCGCATCATAAAAAGGGCGTATTTTATCAAATTTCGACATACTTTATTTTATATCTACAAAAAAACGAAAAAAATAGGAATTATACGTTAACAAATTTTAAAATCCGAAGATATCTTTGCTGTTTTGTGTGGTAATTGCAGCTATGTCTTCTATTGACAACTGATATATTTCTGATAATTTTTCAGCTATTACTTTAATATAACTACTTTCATTGCGTTTCCCTCTATATGGTACGGGTGCTAAATAGGGGGCGTCGGTTTCTAAAACTATATGTTTGAGGTCAATTTCATTTAAAAACTGATCAATTTTACCATTTTTAAAAGTAGCCACACCACCAATTCCTAATTTCATCCCACAAGAAATGGCTTGTTGCGCTTGATTGAAATCTCCAGTGAAACAATGGAAAATCCCCCATAATTCTGCTGATTTTTCTTGTTCTAAAATTTCAAAAACTTCGTTAAAAGCTTCTCTACAATGAATATTTATGGGTAGTTTATATTGTTTAGCGAGTTGAATTTGCTTTACAAAAACCTCTTGTTGTTGTTTTAAAAACGATTTGTCCCAAAATAAATCAATACCAATTTCGCCTATTGCTGCAAATTTTCTATTGGTTAATTCGGTAATTACGTGTGCCAATTCTTCTTCGTAATTTTCTTTTACATAACAAGGATGTAGCCCCATCATTAAAAACACATTTTCTGGATATTGTGCTTCTAAAGCATACATTTTTTGAGTATAACTACTATCTATTGAAGGTACAAAAAGTCTGGAAACGCCTGAATCAATTGCGTTCTGAATCATTTTATCTCTGTCTTCATAAAATTCTTCAGAATATAAATGGGTATGTGTATCTGTTAATATCATTTTATTTTTTAATAAACCATTAAATTACAACCTCTTATGTCAGAATTATCAAATCTTCCTAATACTTCAAAAGTCATATTATGGTATTTTTTTCCTAAATCTTGCGTTGCTATAAACGAACAGGAATTAAAATTCGCTAAATCAATCACATTGATGCCACCGGTTTTTCCGTTTGCTACATATTGTAACGCGTCTTCTGTATCTCTTATTAGTACATCCATCCATAAGGGACATTCAAAAACACCGTTTCCTAACGAGTAGGCTTGCGATAAGAGTTCTGTCATTCCGTATTCTGAATGTATGGTGTTCACTCCAAATCCTGCGCAAAGCGTTTGGTGCAATTCTTCTCGTATGATTTCTTTTCGCTTGCCCTTCATACCGCCAGTTTCCATAACGATGGTATTTTTTAAGTTGAATTTTTTATATTCAATTAAATCTAACAAAGCATATGTAACGCCTATTAATAGAATATTTTGACCTTCATTTTCTAGTTCGATAATTTTATTGGCAAGTTGTTCTAAATTATTTAAATAGAAACCACTGTCTTTATGATTGCTTTTTGCGATTAAATCGCTTACCATATAAATTAAAGAAGAACCATCTCTTTCTAAATAAGACGGAAGTAACGCTAATACACAATATTCTTGAATATTTCCATAAAATTGAGCGAAAGCTAGGCTATAGCTATTTTCGTAAATTGAAACATCTGAAACAAAATGCTGACTTGTAATAGCGCCTGTTGTGCCACTGCTGGTAAAAATAGCTTGAACTTGGTTTGAATTAGAAACTATTGTTTCCGATTTAAAAAATTGTATGGGTAAAAACGGAATCGTATTTATTTGTTTGACATTACTTGGGCTTTTTCCTAAATGATTACAAAACGCTTGATACACTTTGTTGTTTTCGTATTGATGACGAAAAACTTTTAAAGTAATTTTTTCAAATTCTTTTTTGGAGGAAATAGCAAAAATGTCTTCTTGTGAAATCATAGTACAAAAGTAGAAAAAGAATATTAGTTGTAAGTATCTTTTCTGGTTTTTGGGCATAAAAAAAGCACCAACATTATTTGGTGCTTTTTTGAATATGTGTTAAAACTAATTATTCAATAATTAATTTTTTAGTTGACGTTTTTCCTTCTTCAGTAATTTTTACAATATACATACCTGGAGTTAAACCAGAAATAGTTACAGCATTATTACTTACTTTCGAATTGATTACTTCTTTTCCTAAAACATTGATTATCGATACATTAATATCGCTATTTAAAGCCGTTTCAATAAATAAATTATTTTTCGCAGGATTTGGATACATTTTCAATCCATCAATTTGTGAGAAAGATTGATTTGATAAAGTGAAGTTTAACGCTGTATCAATTGTTAACTCGTCCACAGTGATTGCTGTTGGCGTTAAAGTGGCTGAGTCTTGTCTAAATACAAATCCACCAACACCTGTAATTGCAGCAGTTGGAGTATAAGTAGCTGTCGGTGCTGTAGTTCCTCCAATTGTAGGATTTACACATAAAAACACAGTATTATTACTAAAATCATATCCAAGCACTAAATATTGTGTGGTACCTGTAGCGTATAAAGTGGCGTCCCAAACAACATCTGTTGTAGCAGCTCCAATTCCATATTGAATTTGTGTCCCGTTTTTTCTAACCCATAATCTGGCATTAGTTAAACTACTTGCGTTATCAGTAAGAATTGCAAAATAAGCACCTGTTAAATCTGCTGTAATTCCAGAAATATCAGTTACAGAAACTAACATTCTTGCATTAATACTACCAGTTGTAGTATTTGTAAATAAAGTTTTTGATTCAGCTCCAGCACCACCAAATGAAATTGAATTTCCACCAGATGTAATTCCTGTATAATTTAAGTTACCAGTTGAAGTAACAATATTATCACCTGTATTTAAAATACTCCATTTTTGCTCATTATTTAATGAGTTCCCAACGGTATAAGGGAATGAATCTGTAAAAGGCAATGTGTTTATTGGCTTACATTCTGGTGCAGTAATTGTTTTCACAATGTTACAACCACCTGAAATTGTTAACGTGTTATTTGTGCCTTCAGATACTCCAGAAATGATAATATTTCCTGTTGCTGCTGTTGAAGGATTATCACCACTTATAGTTCCAGATGTAGCGCTCATAGTATAAGTTGCAGTTCCACCACCTGTAAAAGGAATTGTCGTTGTGTAAGTGTCTAATGATAAAGTTGTAGCATCACAAACTCTTGTTTCAGCATTTAATACAAGACTACAAGGAGCAGCATTAAACCAAGTTGAGTAGATTCTTATTCCATCAATTGTTATATTTTGAGCTGTAGCATATTGTCTTAAAAAGAATCCTGATGCAGTTGCAGGAACAGTTCCTGACACGGTTACTTCAGGAGTGCCAGCTGCTGCTTCTGTAGCTGGTATCCCTGTTGCTTTTATCCACATACTTGCATTACCAGTAGTAGTAACGTCGTATTTTACAATAATTAAATAAGTTGTATTTAAATCAAAATCTGTTGGAGTAGTTGCGTATATTGCTGTGCTAGTGTTTGATAATCCAAAGTTTATTTTTCCTGTTACTGTTGAAGGCTTTACAAATACTCTGTTACTAAAAGTGGTACCTGAAGATAAAAGACCTGCAAAGTAACCTGCGTCACCAGAGGCTATATTTACTAAAAAGGTGTAATATAAACTTCCAGAAGTAACGCTTGATGCAAAGTTTTTATTTACATCTTCACCTGTAGTGTCTAATCTAGCTGCATTTCCAACAGCTGAAGCTGTAAAGCCAGTTGTTCCTGAATAACCAGTATAATTTAAACCATTAGACGCTCCAACATCAACAGATGCAGTACCTGCACCACTAAAAGCCGTCCAGCCATTAGCAGATAATAATGCGTTATCAGAATAGTTAAAATCTTCTGTAAATACTTGTCCAAAACTAGAAATAGTTAATAAACAAGAAAGTAAAAAGTAAAGTTTTTTCATTTTTTTAGAAATTAAATTGAGTACAAATATAGAAACAAAATTAATTTTAGGAAACACGGTGCTCATAAAATTAATGTAAATTTAATAAAGGTAAAATTAGTAACTAGTTAACAATCAGTTTTCTAGTAGCAGAAGCTTCGCCTTCTTTGATTTTTATGATGTAAACACCAGGGTTCAAATTAGAGATGTTTAATTCTTTAGTGTATAATGTAGCATCAATAACTTTTTTACCTAACACATCAAAAATTTCGACTTTTTTGTCTAAATTTAATCTCGATATAATGTATACTTTTCCAGTATTGTTGGGGTTTGGGTACAAACTTAGTCCTTCAATAGTAGGTTCTTGTGATTTAGCTGAACTACTGTTTCTGCTTTCTTGAGCTACAGCACCAATGCTAAATGATAAGAAGAATAGGATGATATAAATGTAATTTTTTGCCATAATTTTAATATATGAGGTAAATTTATAAAATAAATATCAATTAGTATACCAAAATCGGAAAAAAAATAATTAATTCAGATTAATATTTAATTTTTTGCGTATGGAAATCGTAATTTCAAAAATGTAACAATATGTTGATTTTTTGATGATTTCTTATTTTTTTCAATACTACTTTCTTTTTTCTTAAAAAAACTCTAATTTTTTTATCAAATTCTTCGAAGTATTTTTTTTATCGTGTATATTTGCAGCTGAAAATTATCAAAAAAAAATATAATTATGAGTCAAAGTGTTACAGCATTTTTAGGCGAAGTAGCTAAAAGAAATGCAAACGAACCAGAATTTATGCAAGCCGTAAGAGAAGTGGCTGAAACCGTAATTCCTTTTATCGAGGCAAATCCAAAATACCAAGGCAAAATGTTATTGGAAAGAATGGTGGAACCAGAAAGAGTAATTATGTTTCGTATTGCTTGGATAGACGACAAAGGAACTACTCAAGTAAACAGAGGTTTCAGAATTCAAATGAACTCTGCTATCGGACCATATAAAGGAGGAATTCGTTTTCATCCATCTGTAAACTTAAGTATATTAAAATTCTTAGCGTTTGAACAAGTTTTCAAAAATTCATTAACGACATTGCCAATGGGTGGTGGAAAAGGTGGTGCAGATTTCGATCCAAAAGGAAAGTCAGATGTAGAAATCATGAGATTTTGTCAAGCGTTTATGACAGAATTATCGAAACATATTGGTGCTGATACGGATGTTCCTGCTGGAGATATTGGTGTTGGAGGTCGTGAAGTAGGTTATATGTTTGGTCAATACAAAAGATTAAGAAATGAATTTACAGGTGTATTAACCGGTAAAGGAATTTCTTTTGGAGGTTCACTTATTCGTCCTGAAGCAACAGGCTACGGAGATGTGTATTTCGCAGACAGTATGTTAAAAACAAAAGGAAAAAGTTTTGCAGGTCAAACGGTTGTAGTTTCTGGTTCTGGAAACGTAGCGCAATATGCTGCAGAAAAAGCAACACAATTGGGTGGTAAAGTAGTAACTATGTCAGATTCTTCTGGATATATTTATGACGAAGCTGGAATTGATGCTGAAAAATTAGCGTATGTAATGGAAATTAAAAACGTAAATTACGGAAGAATTTCAGATTATGTTAAAAAATATCCATCAGCAAAATTTGTTGAAGGAAAACGTCCTTGGGAAGTAAAATGTGATATCGCATTACCATGTGCAACTCAAAATGAATTAAACGAGGAGGAAGCAAAAACATTAGTTGCAAACGGATGTTTCTGTGTGGCAGAAGGTGCAAATATGCCATCTACTCCAGAAGCGGTAACCGTATTTCAAAACGCAAAAATATTATTTGCTCCAGGAAAAGCATCTAATGCGGGTGGTGTAGCTACTTCAGGTTTAGAAATGTCTCAAAATTCTTTACGTTTAAGCTGGTCTTCAGAAGAAGTAGACGAAAGATTAAAAGGAATTATGAAAAACATCCACGAAGCATGTGTAAAATATGGTTCAGACGGAAATGGTTATGTAGATTACGTTAAAGGTGCTAATATTGCTGGTTTCGTAAAAGTTGCAGACGCTATGTTAGGTCAAGGTGTAGTTTAATAATTGTTCAGTTTTCAGTAATTAGTAATCAGAATATTTAAAATAAAAAAGCAGTTTTCAGAAATGAAAACTGCTTTTTTTGTACTAATAACTGAACACTAAATATTTCCTTTCCACTCTTCATAAAATTGCTCTAAATACAATTCCATAAAATTATGCCGTTTTTGGGCAATTTTTTTTCCTGTTTTAGTGTTCATTTTGTCTTTTAAAAGCAATAATTTTTCGTAAAAATGATTAATTGTGGGTGCGGTAGAATTTTTATATTCTTCCTTAGACATTGATAAATTTGGTAAAATTTCAGGGTTATAAATTACTCTATTTTTAAACCCACCATAATTAAACGTTCTGGCAATTCCAATAGCACCAATAGCATCTAGTCTGTCGGCATCCTGCACGATTTCTAATTCTTTGGAATGGAAATCTTTTTCGAAATTACCACCTTTAAATGAAATGTTTTCAATTATAGCCACCACGTGAGAAATGGTTGCCTCCGAAACATTTTCTTTTGTTAAAAAATCACGTGCAACTTTTGGACCAATGCTTTCATCTCCATTGTGAAATTTACTATCGGCAATGTCGTGCAATAAAGCGGCTAATTGAACTACTTCCAAATTGCAAGTTTCTTCTTTAGCTATTAGCAAAGCATTTTTATAAACACGCTCTATATGAAACCAATCATGACCACTTTCAGCATTTTCTAGTTGCTTTTTTACGAATTTTTGTGTGTTTTCTAGTACTGACATTTTAGTTTGGATAAAAAAATACCAAACTCTTTTGGAATTTGGAATTTATATTTTTAGAATTTAAAAAATTATCTAATTAAAGCAGGCTCTA
>JBFYPW010000053.1:0-14954 GCA_041303115.1 Flavobacterium sp. | reverse complement strand
ACGACAATAGAAGTGGCGATTTTAACGAAGCGAAAACGCCTTGTAATTGCCCAGCAGATTTAACTACAAAATTAACTTATTTCACTATTGAACCGAGTTTAAGATTGGCACCATTTAAATCTAACTACTATTTATTTGGTGGACCCAGATTGGCTTTTAATATAGATAAGTCGTTTGTGTACGAACAAAAAATCAATCCTGATTATCCGGCACAAATTCAAAATCCGGATGTGGCTGGTGATTTTAGTAATGTAGAAAAAACGATACTATCGATGCAAGTTGGTATGGGGTATGACTTTGAATTTTCATCACCAACTAAAAAAACTAAATTTATTATATCGCCGTTTGTTTCGTATCAACCTTATTTTGGACAAAATCCGAGAAGTATTGAAACGTGGAATATTAGTACAGTTAGAGCTGGTGTAGCGTTTAAATTAGGAAAAGGTAAAAAAATAGAAACACTACCAGTTAAAGATGATGAAATACAATTTTCAATTTCTATGCCTGAAAACGCCATAGTCGACAACCGAATTAGAGAAGTTTTTCCTTTAAGAAATTACATCTTTTTTAACTTAGGTGTAAACGAAATACCTAATAGATATATACTTTTAGATAGTGAACAAGCAAAAAACTTTAAAGAAGAGCAAGTGCAATTTACGACAGAAAAAAATAATCCAGGGCGATCTGAAAAACAAATGTTAGTGTATTACAACGTATTAAACATTTTAGGTGATAGAATGCAAAAGAATCCAGCTTCTACAATAAAATTAGTTGGATCCTCCGAATTAGGTCCTGCAAACGGAGTGATAATGGCTGAGGTAGTAAAGAAATATTTAGTTGAAATATTTGGAATTGCATCTTATAGATTTGCAATAGAAGGAAGAACTAAACCTACCATTCCATCTGAACAACCAGGAGGCACTTCAGAATTGGTGTTACTTCGTGAAGGCGACCAACGTGTTACAATTGAAAGCACCTCGCCGGCTTTATTGATGGAATTTCAAAGTGGAGATGCTCCTTTAAAACCTATAGAAATTTATACAAAACAATCAAAAACCAATCCAGATGATATTTCATTTAATATTGGAAATTCTAAAGAGGTTTTGTCTTCTTGGATAGTTAGTTTAAAGGATGAGAATGGTAAAACAAGTACGTTTGGACCTTACTCTGAGGATAAAATAATTTTATCTAAAAATTTAATATTAAATAATCAAAAACAAGGAAATTTTAACGTCACACTAATGGGTACTACACTAACTGGAAAAACAATTGTTAAACAAAATAAATTAAAAATACTACCATTTATTCAGCCGAAAATAAATGAAAGTTTACGATTTAGTGTAATTTATGAGTTTAACGAATCAAAATCAATAACATTGTATAAAGACTATTTAGCTGAAATTGTAGTTCCAAAAATTCCAATTGGTGGTAAAGTGATTATTAAAGGATATACAGATATAATTGGCGAAGGTAATTATAATCAGAAATTATCTTTGGCAAGAGCCAATGATGTGAAACAAATTTTGAAAATAAGTTTGGCTAAAGCCGGTAGATATGATGTGAAGTTTCAAGTAAATGGTTACGGCGAAAATCCAGATTATTTACTTTTTGAAAACAATTATCCCGAAGAGCGATTTTATAATAGAACCGTAGTTATCGATATATTACCATTGCAAAAATAATATAAACCTATGAATTATATAAAACGTATAACTATTTGTACAACAATAAATTATACGTTTTTATTAATTTTGAATTAATATAAAAAATCATTTATATTTTAAAATAAAATATCATGTTAGACACAATTAAAAAATTAAAAAAGGTAAAAGATCCTTTAGTTGAAAATCAAAAAATTATTGATAATCATAAAAAAGCAGCCATGCATCATGAAGCAGCAGCTATGCATCATCATGAAGCGGCTAAACATCATACCGCTGGAAATAGCATTATGGCATGTGGTTGCAATTCTAAAGCTGAAAATCAGAGTGAGTTAGCTCATAAAACTCAAAAAAAGAATACTAAAAAACATGCTGCAATAGTATAAACGCAGTTTTATGTTGATTAGTACCATTTTAAAAGCATCATTTATTGATGCTTTTAATTTTTATAATTACTAATACTAGAATAAGTTAGCTGTATAAATATTTAATAAATAACACAATATGAAAACTAATATAAAAGTTGCCATTTACATGGATCATTATCGGGCTGAAGTATTTGAATATTCAAAACATGCAGAACTTATTCAAACTATTGAATCGGAATTTAATGCTATAGAAAAGAAGAAAGTTCTTTTAAAAGGTGAAAGTCATATGCATCATAAAGAGCAAGATTTGCAACAAAAATTTTATGAAGTACTAAAAAAAACGCTTCTAAAGTATGACTCAATTTTATTGTTTGGCACCACCACAGCTAAAACAGAATTATTTCATGTTTTACAAGCAGATCATTCGTTTGCAGCTAAAGAAATCATTTTGAAAAATACAGATAGATTAACAGGACATCAAAAAACCGCGTTTATAAATGACTTTTTTACTAGTTTATAAATGAAAGAGATGTACTGTAAAATGGAACGCCATTTCGAAAAATTAGTCTCATTTGCAACAACAATTTTAGGTAATTCTATCACATTTATGTTAGCTTGTATTTTGGTTTTTTTTTGGTGGATCTCAACCTTGTTAAGTTCTAATAATTTGCATCAAAATATTGGCGATTTCATTTTCGGAACTACGTTTTTGAGTTTATTTATTATTCAAAAATCATTTAACCGGTATTCGGCTTTAATCCATTTAAAAATCAATGAGTTAATTTCTTCACACGCAAATGCAAATAATTCGGTAATGAATACCAATCTAAAAACAGAACAAGAAATTATTGAACTGTCTAAAGAATATATTGAAGCTGAATTGGAAAATATAGAACATTTAGAAGAGGAATTGAAAGAAATTTCCAAAATGTCACAAGAAAAAATATAGGAATCTTATAAGTTTTTCAAAAAATTACATAATCCGTTTTGAAGTTTTATGAAGCACCTTTACATAATTAAATAACAAAAATGATACACATGAAAAAAATTATTTTAGTTGCTAGCTTGATTATTGGATTTTCAGTTGGCGCACAATCTCAAAACGTTTCAAAAAACGCATTGGGTTTACGATTAGGAGACAATGACGGATTTGGTGGGGAAATTTCTTATCAAAGAAAATTAACTTCTAATAACAGGTTAGAATTCGATTTAGGTTGGAGAAATAGCAATAATGTAGATGCCGTTAAATTGATTGGTTTGTACCAATGGATTTGGAACATTGAAGGCGGATTACATTGGTATACTGGCGTAGGTGGTGGTGCAGGAAGTTGGAGTTTTGACACCAATTCTAATTCTGATAATGGAACATTTGCCTTAGTAGCGGGCGATTTAGGTATTGAATACGATTTTGACATGCCATTACAAGTGTCTTTAGATTTTCGTCCGGAGATATATTTCAATTCCGATGCGTTTAGAGCTAATAATTTTGGACCTGATGTAGCTTTAGGATTACGATACCGATTTTAAAAACAAAAATTAATATAAAAACAAAAATTATGAATACAACAGAATTAAAAGGCGATTGGGAAGTACAAAAGGGAAAACTCAAACAAAAATTTGCTCAACTTACAGACAATGATTTACTATTTGTTGAAGGCAAGAAAGATGAAATGTTAGGAAAACTTCAAATTACTTTAGGAAAGTCTAAAGAAGAATTGCAAAAACTAATTGAAAAATTATAAACTCTAATTCAATAAAAAATGAAAAAGTCAATTATAGTGTTAGCTGCGGCTTCGGTTATGCTGGGAAATGTGTTTCTAAGTTGCAAATCGAATTCAGAAAAAGAATCTGATGCGGTTGAAAAAGTACAAGATGCTAAAGAAAATTTAGATGATGTTACAGAAGACATAAATGATGATGCGATTTCTAAAGCAAATGATTTAGAATGGCAAACGTATAAATCTGAAGCCATAAAAACCATTACGGCTAAT
This sequence comes from Flavobacterium sp., assembly GCA_041303115.1. Taxonomy (GTDB): domain Bacteria; phylum Bacteroidota; class Bacteroidia; order Flavobacteriales; family Flavobacteriaceae; genus Flavobacterium. The sequence goes on along the minus strand of JBFYPW010000053.1, from coordinate 10,934 downwards.
GAAACGAGAATAGCTGAATTGAAAAAAGCAATTAACAAGCCAGGTACCACATTTGATAAAGCTTATGTTAAAAGTATTGCTTCTTTAGAAGATAAAAATGCTTCATTAAAAGTAAAAATCACGAATTATGAAAACAATCAAACTGATTGGGATTCTTTTAAACGAGAATTTAATTCGGATATGGATGAATTAGAAATAGCTATTAAAGAGGTTACTACTAAAAACAAAAAATAACTATCATGAGTAATTTACTTTATACTATCGCAATTATATTTATCATCTTTTGGGGCGTTGGATTCTTTGTTTACAGTGCTGGAGCAGTCATTCATATCTTATTAGTAATTGCCATAATTGCAATATTATTAAGACTTATAAAAGGAAAACAAGTATAAATTAATAATTAAATATAAACATTATGGAATCAGGAAAAACAGCATTAGGTATTTTATTAGGAATAGGAGCGGGGGCATTGTTAGGCGTATTATTTGCACCAGCAAAGGGATCGAAAACAAGAAAAAGAATTATGGATAAAGGTCAAAATTATGCCGATGAATTAAAGGATAAATTTGATGGTTTGTATGAAGAGGTTTCTGAAAAGTATGATGCTTTATTAGACGAAGCAAAAACAATGGTTTCACCAAAATAATTTAAAATAAAATGGAAAATAACATAACATCAATAGAAAAACTAATTGAAAAAGTAGAAACTTACAGTAAAACTTCCCTAGCTTTATGCAAATATGAAGCGGTTTACAAATTTGCAGATATATTCTCAAATTTGTCTGTAAAATTAGCCATTTCTATTGTTGTTATCTTATTTGTGTTATTTATGAATATTGGCTTAGCCTTATTCATTGGCGACTACTTGAAAGCAACATATATGGGATTTTTCGTAATTGGTTTGGGATATTTTTTTCTAAGTGTCTTACTTTATATTTTTAGAGAAAGTTGGGTTATTACTCCCGTTAGTAATTTTATTATCCATAAAATGAATGGAAACAAAGCGTCATGAAAAAACCAAATCAGAAACTCGTTTTAGAAGAAAAAATTGCCTATTTAAAAAATAAGCAAACAACTGATTTTACAGTTCTTAAGACACAATATCATGAAACAATTGACAGTTTTACGCCATTTAACATGTTGAAAAACTCAGTTGAATCGATATTAACAACTCCAAATTTAAAAGGAAAACTGCTACAACAAGCCTTAAGTTTAGGTTTAAATTTCATTAAAAAAAATACACAAAAAGCACCTTCAGAACATCCAGCACTAGGAATTTTAGAAAAAATTTTATTATTTGGTTTAAAAAAAACAAACAAGATATAGAAAATTTAATTTCTAATTTTTAAAACAAAACCTTTTACAAAAAATAATGAAAAAGTTTTTTTTTTTTTAGTGGAGCTTCAAGATTATTCCTAGAACTTTTGAACCCAAAACCTTCTCTGAAAAAATGAAAAGGCTTTTGGTTCGACAAAGTGGAGCTTCAAGATCAATATTAATTATGAGGATGATATATATAAAGTTAAAAGAATTATTGATATGATAACTTAATTATCAATATTATTTGTTAATTAATATTTTGCTAATTTTGAAAAAAAAATAAGAATACAATAATTTAATGATTTTTCAAAGTTGTAAAATATTGTAATGTATCTTCTAAAGCCACTAAAAAATTATATTGTTTTAAGTTATTGTAGTGTCTTATTTGAATTAAAGTATTAAATTTATAAAATGAAACAAAAAATTTTAATTGTAGAAAATGAATTGCTTATAGCTAAACATATCAGTTTGATTTTAGAAAGTGAAGGTTACGAAACTAAGATTGGAATTACAACAGTAGATGAAGCTTTGAATGAACTCAAAATTAATGATTATAATTTGGTTCTAATAGATGTTAATTTAAATGAAGAATCTGACGGAACAGATTTGGGAAGTTACTTGTTAGATAAAGATAATATCCCTTATATATATATTACATCATATTCTGATAATGTTTCTGTTGAACGAATTAAAACGACAAGACCTCAAGGTATAATTATAAAACCTTTTAAGCCTGTAGATGTTATTACTAGTGTTTCTATTGTTTTAAACAACTTCAAACACAAGAATATTGATGTATTTAGACAAAATGACGAACTCAAAAATGAAATACCATTTATTTTAAAGGTAGTTATAGATTATATTAATGAAAATTTGAATAGGAAAATTGATTTACATGAGTTGTCTGATTTGACTAAGTGGTCACATCAACATTTTATAAAACTATTTACTCAGTTTGTTGGGCAGACGCCTTATCAATATATACTACAAAAGAAAATTGAAAAAGCTAAAGCAATAATAATAGAAACAGATGTAGTTTTAAGTACTTTATCATCAGAATTTGGCTTTGAGAGTTATAGTAATTTTTTTAAAGCTTTTAAAAAGGAAACAGGATATACTCCTGATTATTATAGAAAAATGAATCAAATAAAGCGACATATTAAATAAAATAATTATAATCAAAAACAAATGTTGATTTTTGATAATCTTGATTTTATTAATTAATCTATTTTTGTCGAAATTTTAATTAAGTACATATGAAAAAACTACTCAAAACTAATTTTTTAGCTGTATTGTTTCTATGCGTTGTGCCGCTCGGATTGTTTGCACAAGAGAATGGCGATGCGTTTAGAGATATTGAACCGCCTCCAACACCAATAGATGATTATGTCGTCTTTTTCGCATTACTTGCAATAGTACTTGCAGGGTTTTTATTTTACAAAAGAAACATAAAATTAGAAAACTAATGAAAAAAGATACAACACGCTTTTTTTCAACTTCAAGCAAATGTTTGGCAATTTTCCTTTTCGTGCTTATTGGAAATAGTAATAGTAGTTACGCTCAAGTACACAATAATGGTATATTGCATGTAAATGCTAATAGTTACTTATATATTGGTAATGGAGCAATGACATTTGGAAACAGTTCTGCAACTTCAACAAACGTTTCTTCACCATACAGTGCAACAGATGGTAAGATTATTTTGGGAAGCGCTAGTGGTTTTACTACAGATGGAATAGCACCAAAATTTGTAAATGGGTATGCTGAAACTAGAAATACAACTGAAACGTTATTAGCAATTGGTGCAGGTACAACCTATTCTCCTATTAAAGTAACTTCTAGTGCGGCTACTGGCGTACATGCAACGTACATGAATACTGCTCCGCTAACAGCATATGCTGGTGGTCTTGATATTAGTGTGTCTGCAGTTGCAAACACAGAGTATTGGATAGTAAAAGGTGCTGATGCAATAGTTTCATTGTCATGGAGAGCTGCTAGTAATATAGGTAGTTACCCGTTTGCTGATGTAACAATTGTTGGATACAAAAATGGGAAATGGGAAGCCATTCCTTCTGCTATTGATGCTACCTCTGAATTTGGCGGAACAAGTGCTTTAAATGCCACGGGCTCTATAACTTCTTCAAGTGCTATTGCGCTATCTACTTATGATGCGCTAGCTATTGGTAGAAAAGGGGTTTCTTGTGCTGAATTAATTGCTAGTTCAGGAACAATAAAAACTTGGAATGGTTCATCATGGTCACCTTCGGCACCAACAATAGCCGATCCAGTTGTTATTTCCGCTGCCTATGCAGCAGGTTCTTTTGCTTGTAATTCTATTACATTAAATGCAAATGTAACATTAACAGGTACACAATCTTTAGAAATTGTTTATGGTGCTACAGGTACTGGAAAAGTAATTATGAGCAGCGAAGCAAGTTTGGTACAACGTGAAAAATCAGCAGCAGCTCCTGCCATAGAATTAACCAAAACAACTCGACCAATGAAACGTTTTGATTATGTATATTGGGGAAGTCCAATTTCTCAAGACGCTTTTGCTCAATTAAATGCCGCTCAAGCTACAGGCGCAACTTTAGCAAGTGCTTTTGATGCTAAATATAAGTATGTTTCTGGTGACACATCTACCTCAGGTGGATGGCAAGTTTTAACTGCTACAACCCCAGGTAATGGTTTTATTACACGTGTAAAAGAGCAAGCGCCTTTAACTACAGCTGTTGCTAGTGCTACTATTGATGTAAAATTTGATGGTACAGCAAATAACGGTGATGTGACGGTTCCTGTAAGTTTTGTAAGTGGTACACCTACAAGTGCCCGTAACAATAATTTATTAGCAAATCCATACCCTTCAGCAATAGATGCGGACAAGTTTTTAACAGAAAATAGTAGTTTATTAGATGGTGTGATTTATTTATGGAAAGCACAAACAACTAATGATGGTGCAGCGCAACAATATACTATTGCTGATTATATTGCCTACACAAAAGCAGGAACAACTGCTGACTTAGGTACTGGAACGGATAACGCTTTTGCAGGAAAAATTGCATCAGGACAAGGTTTTAAAGTAAAAGCATTAGGTTCAGGAAATGCAATGTTTACCAACTGTATGCGTGTGGTAGGAAGTAATTCACAGTTTTATCGTGTAAATGATTTTGCTACGAATACTACAGAAACAGTAGACCGTTTTAAAATAAATTTACAAACAGCAACTGGTATTGCTAATCAAGTTTTAGTAGCGTATTTACCTCAAACTACTTTAGGGTACGATAATATGTATGATGCAGAATTATATAGTGTAAGTCCTACAAAAATGTATAGTATTTTAGATAATGATACTAAAAAATTAGCCATTAATGCACGTCCAACTTTTGAAAATACTGATGAAGTAACTTTGGGTTATACAAAAGAATCAGCTACAAATACTCAAATGAGTTTCAACGTAGTTGAAAAAGAAGGTCTTTTTGCCTCAAATCAAACACCTATCTATTTATATGACAATCAATTGAATGTATATCACGATTTTGCTACTGGTCCATATGTTTTTAATACTACTTCGCAAGAGAATAATACACGATTTAAAATTGTTTATCAAAATGCTTTATTAGGAAATGATAGCTTTGCTAGTAATCTTACTATTGCTACTTTAAATAATAAAGTATTAAATGTAGCGTCTAAAGTTACTATCGATGAGGTAAAAGTATTTGATATGACAGGACGTTTAGTATTAAATGTTACTCCTGAAAATCAGACTGTATCTTTTCAATCTAATTTCTACCAAGCTGTTGGTGTATATATAGTAAAAGTAAAATTAACAAACGGACAAATAGTAACTTCTAAATTAATAAATAAAAACTAAATAAACATGAAAAAAATATTTTTATCTACAACATTACTGCTATTTAGTATGTTATGTTTTTCGCAAGTAGGTATTGGAACGACAACTCCTCATACTTCATCCATGTTGGATATAACTTCCACTACAAAAGGATTCTTGCCGCCTCGTATGACAATTAATCAAATTACAGCAATAGCAACCCCAGCAGAAGGATTGTCGGTATATTGTACCGATTGTACTCCTAAGGCTTTATTGAGTTTTAATGGTGTTAATTGGGTAAATGCAAACGGACAAGAACCAGTTGCTCCACCTTCAGCACCTACTAGCCCAGTGGCTACTGCTGGTGCTGGTTCGGCATCAGTTGCCTTTACTTTACCCGCAACCTCAGGTAGTGCTTCTATTGTTAGTTATACTATTACAAGTCTTCCAGGTGGTATTACTGCTACGGGATTGACTTCTCCTATAGTTATTGGTAATCTTACAGCAGGTACTTCTTATAAATTTACAGTTAGGGCTTCAAATGGAGCTGGTCTTACTGCTACCTCTGTATATTCAAATTCGATAACACCAACAGCTGGTGTTCCTAGCCCTCCAACTGCACTTACTGCAACTTCAAATATAGGTCAGTCTGCTTCAATTGCGTTTACGCCTCCTTCTAATAACGGTGGTTCTGCTGTAACAAGTTATACTGTAACTTCTAGTCCTGGAGGTTTTACTGCTACTGGAACAACTTCGCCAATTGTTGTTAATGGATTAACAAATAATACTGCGTATACCTTTACTATGACAGCTACTAATGCACAAGGTAATTCAGCATCCTCTAGTCCTTCTAATAGTTTAACGCCTCAATCAACAGCTCCAAGTAGTCCTTTGATTGGTGTAGCAACAATTAATGGTAGTATTGCAACAGTTACATTTTCGCCACCTTCAAACACAGGTGGATCAGCTATTACTAGCTACAAAGTAACTAGTACTCCTGGTGGTATCTCTGTAACAGGTTCTGGATCTCCTATAAGTGTATCTGGTTTAACCCCAGGTGTTGCTTATACTTTTGCTGTTACTGCTACCAATTCAGTTGGTACTTCATTAGCTTCGTCTGCTTCAAATTCAGTTACTGCTGCTGGAGTGCCATCTGCTCCAAGCCTTGTTAATGCTATCCTTTTAAGTAACACATCTGCTTCTATAGGATTTAGTGTACCAAGTGCAAATGGTAGTGCTATAACTGGTTACACAGTTACTCCTTCACCTGCAACTACGCCTCCAACTTTTACTGGAACTACTTCTCCTATAACTTTAACAGGCTTAACTACTGGAACTCCATATACTGTTAGTGTTACTGCAACTAATGCTGTTGGTACCAGTGTGGCAGGTACTACAACGTTTACTCCACAAAACCAAGTACCTAGTACGCCTACTAATGTTACTGCAACCCCTGGAAATGCTCAGGCTATAATAGCTTTCACACCATCTTCTAATACTGGTGGAACGCCTATAACTGGATATACTGTAACATCCACTCCTGATGGAATAACTGCTACGGGTACTTCATCTCCAATTACAGTAACTGGTTTAACTAATGGTACTGTTTATAGTTTTACAGTTTTTGCAACTAATTCCGTTGGAAATTCAGTTGTTTCAGGAATTTCAAATACAGTTATGCCTGCAACAACAAGTACAGTTCTTACTCCTGTGCTATCTGCAACTAATCTTACTTCTGCTGCTGCCTATTCTTTGCGTAAAGTAAATACTAATTATAGTGGAAATGCTATTAGAGTAAGACGTAGTAGTGACAATGCTGAACAAGATTTTGGTTTTAATGCTAGTGGAAATTTAGATGAAACTGCTTTATCTGCATTTGTAGGAACAGGTACTTCTGATAACGGTTTTGTTAAAGTTTGGTATGATCAAAGTGGTAATGGAAGAAATGTTTCACAAACTACGGCTGCAATGCAACCATTTATTATATTAAATGGTCAGATAACAAGGTTATCAACTGGTAATCCAAGAGCAGCTGTTCGTTTTAATGGAACAACTGGTCAGTTTTTAATTGCGTCTAATACTTCAGCTTTAGCGAATCCAGGGCAAGCAACTCTTAATATGGTTCAAAATGAAGTTGTTAGAAATCAAAATATTGGTTTCAGTTTATCAAGTACAATGTCCCCAACTGCAGTAAGATATTCCGCACACTTACCTTGGAGTGATGGTCAAGTTTATTTTGATTGGGGTGGTAAACGAGTAACTCTTGATCGTGGTGTAGCGACAGGAACACCTTTGTGTTTTACTTTTACAAACAATAGTACACAAAATATGTCATTGATTCGTTATAATAGTTTTCAACGTGGAATTAATACAGATCCAAATTCTGCCGTAATGCCAGCTAACGATCAAATTGCTATTGGAGGTACTAATGATTTCGCTTCTATAAATGGAACTATTGCAGAGTTTTTTATTTTACCAACTGTTCCTTCAAATACTGTTTTGGATAATTTTGAAGCCAATCAAATGTCGTATTATAGTTTGACACCTATTACTTCAGGTAATATTACACAACCAAGTGCGCCATCATCTGTAACTGCTGTTGCGGGAAATAGTGCTGCTAGTGTAAATTTTGCAGCTGTAACTGGTGTTTCAGTTAGTTATAAAGTTACTTCTAGTCCTGGTTCTATTACTGCAACTGGTTCAACAAGTCCAATTCAAGTGACGGGTTTAACTAATGGTACGTCTTATACATTTACTGTTGAAGCTGTTAGCCAAGGTTTAACATCTAATCCTTCATCACCATCTAATGCGGTAACACCTTCTACAGGTGCAGCAGGGCAAACAGTACCAAATCAACCAACTAATATTGTTGCCACAGCAGGTCTTAATAGTGCTTCAGTTTCTTTTAATGCACCTGCTAATACAGGTAATTCAATAATTTCAGGTTATACTGTTACATCAAATCCAGGAGGAATAATAGCTACAGGCACTGCATCTCCTATTACTGTAACTGGTTTAACTGCTAACACAAGCTACACTTTTTCAGTAACAGCAAATAATAGTGTAGGAAGTTCTATACAATCAACTGCTTCAAATACGGTAGTTCCTTTTAATATTCCAAGTAAACCAATTCTTGCGGAAGCACATATATTTGGTTTAGCAGCAAGTACTTTGGTTAGTGTAAATAATAATTCATCTCCGATAACTCAGTACACTGCAACAATTAATCCCGGTAATATACAGTTTACATCTTCATTTAATCCTTTAGTATTAACTTTACAATCGGCAGGAACATATTCTGTATCAGTTACTGCAACAAATGCAGCAGGTACATCTCTTCCATCTGATCCGATTACTGTAGTAATAGCACCTTTAACAAATGTTGTTAAAGCAATTGATGTAGATATATTAAATTCATCAAATCAGCCTTTTAATACTAATCCTCTTATCAATGAGAATACGTTAATTTCTTTAGGTGTAAATTGTCCTTCTACTGTTGCATGGCAGGGGGTAACCTATCCTACTGTTAATGTGCAAGGAGAGTGTTGGATGAAACAAGATTTTAGAGGGGTACCAAGCAATTTTGCTTCAATTTCTCCTACTTCTTGGTTAAATACTACACAGAATGACGTTGGTTCATGGGGGTATGCAAATGTTACTACGCCTAATGGTAGTGCTGGTTGGGCTACTAGTGCTCAAAACACGATTGGAACTGCCGCTGGATATTTATACCAATGGAGTGCTGCTATGAATGGTCAAACTTCAGAGCGAGCACAAGGGGCTTGCCCTACAGGCTGGCACGTACCATCACTTGTTGAGTTCTTTTATTTATGGCATGTTTTTGGTGCGCCTATAGCAAATCAAGTTCAAGATGGATCATTCGCTCTTAATACAACTCAATTATATAATACATTGGGGCAATCACAATATATTTATAGAAATAATACTGGTTCCTTTACGATTAGAGGTTATCTTGGTGCCTGGGGTTGGTCTTCTAATACTAGTACTTCTAGTGGCGAAGCAGTAACTGTAGATTTTGAGAATAATGGTCTTTATTCTGGTAGTATGGAAAAATCTTTTGGTTTAAAGTTGCGTTGTCTTAAAGATTAATGTAATATTTTTTAATTGGGTACTTAACATGGTTTAAGTACCCTTTTTTTATTAAAAAATCGTTTTAATTTTAATATTGACAATGTAAGTTTACATGATTTTTTATTTCATAAATAAAATTTGGTTAAAATTACTAATCTTTAATACCTTTTATTATTATAAATCTTATATAAAAATGAATAAATTTTACTTTTTATTTATACTATTTATTACAATGGTTAAAGCCCAAACAAATACTTTTACTTTGGGAGGCAAGTTTACAAATACAGAAGGGTTTGAAAAATTAAGTATTGTTGCCTATAAGGATAGCCTCCACGTTATTAAAGAAAGTGATTTAAATGATGGGAATTTTACAATTCAGTTACAAAATTTAGAATCTGGTATTTATAGATTACAATATGGACCCAATCAATTTCAACATTTTTTAGATTTTATTGTTACACCAAAAGATACTAGTCTATTTGTTCAAATGGATCTTCTTGAAGATAAACGTGCACCGTTGATAACTGGTTCATCAATCAATCAAGATTTGTATAGTTTTTTAAATGCGCAAGATTTATTGATTAAGCAATTACGTTTTTATTATCAAACCTATCATAGCGCACCCGATAAGACTCAAAAAACGGCAGTAATGAGTAAGTCTGAATTTGAAAAAATGTATAAGTCATTTGAGAAAAAGAAAATAGCATTTATAAAAAAGAATGAATCTAACTTAGCAGGTTTATATGTTAAGGCCAATCCTGTATTTGTTCCTAAAATTTCACTTTCTCCAGAACAAATAAATCAAAGTAAATTTGCTAATTATTGGGATACACTTCCATTAAATGAAACCTTACTACAGAATACACCTTTTTATTACACCTATTTAATTGAATATTTAGGACATCATTTTAGTCAACAAATACCACCTCAGGCTTGGGATTCGCAGATGAAACAAGCTATTGATACTGTTATGACTAATATGGGAACAAACGATTATAGTAAATCATTAGCATTAAAAAATTTGTTAGATGGTTTGCGTAAAATGCAACATGAAATCTTGCTACAATATGTTGATGAAAAATACGCACAACATTCAGAATGTTTAGAAGTTACTTTACAAGAGGATGTAAATTATCGTTTAAAAAGTTATCAAATAGGTAAGTCAGGTCAAGAAGTTCCTAATTTTTTAATTGACGATAAACAAGACTTTTATAGTGTTTTGAAAGGTAAAACTATTGTTGTTTTTTGGAGCAGCACCTGTCCACATTGCATGAAGGAATGGAAGGCTATAGAATCTTGGAAAAAAGAGCATTTGGATTATCAAATAATAGCAATCAGTTTAGATACTGATAAAGATAACTATCAAGCAGCTGTGAGCAAATTGCCAAAAGATATTTTATTTTTATGTGATTTTCGCGGCTATGATAGTACATATATTAAAACATTTTATGTTATGGCTACTCCTACTTTTTTTGAAATAGATCAAAATAAAAAATTTATTAAAAAAGGAAAGGCTATTAATCAGTTGGAAATTAAGTAGTGATTATTTTAACTAATTTTAAATTCCATAATAATTAAATTTCTATATTTTTTTTTATATCCTGAATGCTTTTTAACTACAAAAAATATAAATCTAGATAACTAAGACAATATTGAACTAACTATTGACTACTAGTTTATACATAACTCCTAAA
>JBFYPW010000052.1:0-15139 GCA_041303115.1 Flavobacterium sp. | reverse complement strand
ACGAATTAGAATTAGAAATGATTGATTTTGGTGTAGAAGAAATTTTCGCTGATGATGAAGATGGCATTTTAATGTACGCGCCTTTTGAAAGTTTCGGAGCCATTCAGAAAGAATTAGAATCAAGAGGCTTAGAAATTTTATCTTCTGGATTTGATAGAATTCCTCAAGTAACCAAAGAATTAACACCCGAGCAAGTTGCTGATGTAGAAAAATTATTAGAAAAAATTGAAGAAGACGATGATGTAATGAACGTGTTTCATACTATGTTAGAAAATTAGTATTCAATTTAAAGTTAGCATTACAAAACTTCAGAGTAATCTGGAGTTTTTTGTTTAAAAAAACAACTCGAAATGAACATAAAACTTATCGCCATAGGCAAAACAGATAATAAAAATCTAAACGCATTAATTGAAGAATATACCAAGCGATTGGGCTTTTATATTAAGTTCGATTTGGAAGTAATTCCGGATATAAAAAACGTAAAAAATTTATCGGAATCGGAACAAAAAATAAAAGAAGGACAACTCATTTTAGGAAAATTAGCACCAACTGACCAATTAATTTTATTAGACGAAAACGGAAAGGAATATACTAGTGTTGGATTTTCTGATTTTTTACAAAAGAAAATGAACTCTGGAATTAAAACGTTGGTGTTTGTAATTGGAGGGCCTTACGGATTTTCAGAAGAAGTGTATCAAAAAGCGCAAGGGAAAGTCGCTTTATCTCAAATGACTTTTTCACATCAAATGGTGCGATTATTTGTAATTGAACAAATTTACAGAGGGTTTACCATTTTGAATAACGAACCGTATCACCATCAATAAAATTTTTGATTTACGATTTTTGATTTACGATTACAAGCAATACCAAATCTAAAATCGTAAATACAAATTCACGCACTCCACCGCTTCTTTTACATCGTGAACTCTTAAAATATTCGTGCCTTTTTGTAAACAGAACGCGTGTAAAAATGTCGTTCCGTTTAACGCTTCTTCTGGCGAAGTTTCTAATGCTTTATAAATCATTGATTTTCTTGAAATTCCTGCTAAAATAGGTAAATCGTGAAATTGTAATAGTTCTAAATTCTGAAGTAACTCGTAATTATGTTCTAAGGTTTTCGCAAATCCAAAGCCAGGATCGATGATGATATCGTTTAAACCAAAACGTCTCGCTTTCGCAATTCGTTCCGAAAAATAATAATTCATTTCTTTTAGTAAATCATCATAATTCGCTAAGCTTTGCATAGTTTGTGGCGTGCCTTTCATATGCATCATAATATACGGAACTTGTAATTTAGCTACCGTTTCTAACATTTTTTCATCTAACAGACCAGCAGAAATATCATTAATTAGAGCCGCTCCATTTTCGATGGCTTGTTTGGCTACTTCGCTTCTAAAAGTATCAATAGAAAGTAAAATATCTGGAAAATTCTCAACTAATAACTTTACAATTGGTATCACGCGATTTAATTCTTCTGTTTCGGATACAAATTCGGCTCCAGGTTTACTCGAATAGCCACCTAAATCAATAAAAGTAGCACCATCAACTAACATTTTTTCTACCTGAAAAAGAATTTCATTAGAATTTGTAAGTTTTCCACCATCAAAAAATGAATCTGGCGTCACATTAACAATACCCATTACTTTAGGTGTTGATAAGTTGATGAGCGTTCCTTTACAGTTTATTGTTGACATAGTATTTTTTACTTATATTTGAACTTTGATACAAATATAAAATAATAATGAGCAATACCTCACAAGAATACGACAAAGTTATAGCTGTTTGCAGAGAATTATTTACAAAAAAAGCCCACGATTATGGTACGGCTTGGCGTGTTTTACGTTTGCCTTCATTAACCGATCAAATATTTATTAAAGCACAACGCATAAGAAGTTTACAAGAAAACGACGTAAGAAAAGTAGATGAAGATGAAACGTCAGAATTTATTGGGATTATCAATTATTGTGTTATGGCTTTAATTCAAATGGATAAAGGAATTGCTACTCAACCGGATTTATCAGCTGATGAAGCGATAAAATTATTCAATCACAAAATTGAAATCACGAAAGAATTAATGGAAGATAAAAATCACGATTATGGGGAAGCTTGGCGCGATATGCGTGTGAGCTCACTAACAGATTTGATTATTCAAAAGTTATTACGCGTGAAACAAATTGAAGACAACCAAGGAAAAACATTAGTTTCTGAAGGCATTGATGCCAATTATCAAGATATGATAAACTATTCGGTTTTTGCTTTGATTTTGATGGAAAAATTTTAATAACATCTCATTAACACAAATTATCAAAAAGCCTGTTTATATTTGTTAAAACACATTAAAATGAACAAAAAAAATATATCTTGGACGTTAAGAATAGTTATTGCTTTACTTTTTATAGTTTCAGCAATTGCGAAAATATCTAAAGGATGGATTTCTGATTTTCCTTTTATCGATTTTTCTCCCTATTTTGCTATTTCTACTTTTGAAGTCAAGCAACTTTTAACTTTAGGATTTTCAGATACACTTGCGCCCTATTTTTCAAGAATTTTAATTGGAATCGAGTTTGCTCTTGGCTTTTTATTGCTTAATAATCATTTCTTAAAACGCATTACAATTCCTGCAACAGTGGGTTTGTTGAGTGTTTTCATCATTCATTTGAGTTATGTTACTTTTTTAAGTGGCGGAAATTCAGGAAATTGTGGTTGTTTTGGCGAATTAATTCCAATGACGCCAATTGAAGCCATTATTAAAAATATCATCGCAGTTGGATTATTAATTTGGCTTTGGAAAATTTCAGAAAACGATAAAAAATCGAATATTTGGATGTTAACCAGTATCACTTTAGCTTGTATATTAGGTTTGTTTATGTTGGCACCAATGAAAGCGAGTTCTATGTCGAGTTCAATTGAAAATAACACACAGATTGATTCTTCGCAAGTAGAAAATGATAGTATTCATACTTTTGATTTGAAACTTATACCTCAATCGCCGGATACATCGAAAACTAAAGTTGAAAAAGCGGTTGAAGAAGTTAAAAAAGAAATGGGCCCAAAACAAGCGATTTCAGGTTATGCTGACTTATATTCAGATATAGACAAAGGTCAAAAAATATTATGCTTTTTCGTTCCAGGATGCGAACATTGTAGAGATGCTGCAAAAGATTTAAATGCTTTACAAAAAAAACATAAAGATTTCCCTGAAGTTCAAATTGTATTTATGGATGAAGAACCTGAAAAAATTCCAGATTTCTTTAAATACGCTGGAAAACAATTCCCACATAAAGTGATTGATATCATTCCGTTTTGGACGAAATTAGGCACCGGAAAAGACACGCCTGGCGTAGTATATTTACACAACGGAAACGTAATTAAATTTTTTGATGGAATTGCCGAAAAAGCATTTAACAGTAAAGCATTAGAGAAAGTTATATACAAAAAATAAAATTCCAAATAACAAATTCGAAATAACAAATTCCAAATAACAAATTCCAAATAACAAATTCCAAATAACAAATTCGAATTTAAATAAAAATATTTTTATGAAAAAAATCTTAGCTACATTAGCATTAGGACTTGGGTTAACATCTTGCCAAGCACAAACTGAATTTTCAAAAGAAAGTTTAACTTCAAAATTAATCAACTCTGAAAATCAAGGCATTACTTTTGAAGAGATTTTAAAGCAAAATCAAGGTAAAACCGTGGTAATTGAAGTTTGGGCTTCGTGGTGTGGTGATTGTGTTAAAAATATGCCTCAGGTTAAGGATTTAAAAGCCAAATATCCAGAAGTGGCTTTTGTAAATTTATCTTGTGATAAAACTTTTGATGCTTGGAAAAGTGGCATTGAAAAGTACGAGGTTACGGGCGAAAATTATCTAATTCCAGATGGAATGAAAGGTGAATTTGGAACTTCAATTAAATTGGACTGGATTCCTCGTTTTATTGTAATTAACAAAGAAGGAAAAATTGTTTTATTCCGCGCCATCGAAAAAGACTTCGATAAAATCATTGAAAGTATAGAAACTATTAAATAACAATATCAATCAAAATGTCAATTTTCAATTTTAGTTATTGTAATTGATATTGCCATTGCAATTTGCACAATATTATGAGAAAAAACATCGTAGCCGGTAACTGGAAAATGAATAAAACCTTACCGCAAGCCATTGAATTAATCAATGAAATTAAAAACAATAAGCCAAACAATTCAGCGGAAGTTATTTTAGCTACTCCTTTTCCATATTTAGTAAAGGCTATTGAATTAGTAGCGGGTTCAGATATTAAAATCGCGGCGCAAAATATGCACCAAGCGGAAGGTGGTGCGTTTACAGGTGAAGTTTCTGCATCAATGTTAACCAGTATTGGTGTAAATACAGTTATTTTAGGACACAGTGAAAGAAGAGCTTATTTTCACGAAAATGATGCCTTATTAGCCAATAAAGTAGATACCGCATTGGCTCACGATATGACTGTTATTTTTTGCTTTGGCGAAGAATTAAAAGACAGACAAAGCGACAATCATTTTAACGTTGTGGAATACCAATTACGCGATGGTTTGTTTCATATTTCAAAAGAAAACTGGAAAAATATTGTATTGGCTTACGAACCTGTTTGGGCAATTGGAACAGGAGAAACAGCCTCTCCAGAACAAGCGCAAGAAATGCATTTATTTATTAGAAATTTAGTAGATAAAGTGTTTGGAAGAGAAATTTCAGAAAATGTTTCCATTCTTTATGGTGGAAGTGTAAAACCAGACAACGCCAAAGAAATTTTTTCTAAACCAGATGTAGACGGCGGATTAATCGGTGGAGCGGCATTAAACGCCAACGATTTTTTCGGAATTATTTCTGGAATATAATTTTTGTTTCAAGTTTAAGGTTTCGAGTTAATTAAAACAACATGAAACTTGAAACTTGAAACTTTAAACTCAAAAATGGAATACCTCTTAATCCCAATTGTAGCATTGCTTGCTTCTGCCCTAACCTTTTTCTCTGGTTTTGGATTAGGAACATTGTTATTACCTGCTTTTGCCTTATTTTTTCCTATAGATGTAGCGATTGCTTTAACTGCCATAGTTCATTTTTTGAACAATGCATTTAAATTTGTTTTGGTTAAAAAACATATTGATTGGAAAATTGCAATACAATTTGGAATTCCTGCTTTGATTTTTGCTTTACTTGGGGCTTTTTTGTTAGATAAAATTACCAATGCAAATATTTTAGGCGAATACACCATACGAGAATACGTGTTTCAAATTACATTGATGAAAGTTATTGTAGCTATTTTACTAATTTTCTTCGCTTTATTTGAGTTACTTCCTAAATTAAAAAACTTACAATTTCCAAAGAAATATTTGCCTATTGGTGGTATATTAAGTGGTTTTTTTGGTGGGCTATCCGGACATCAAGGCGCATTACGAAGTGCGTTTTTAACGAAAGTTGGTTTATCTAAAGAAGCGTTTATTGCAACAGGTGTACTTATCGCTTGTATGATAGACATAAGTAGAATGTCTGTTTATTTGAGCAATATTTCAAAAGTGAAGGGCAATTTAAATATTAATTTAGTAATTATTGCAACACTTGCTGCGTTTATTGGTGTGTATTTTGGAAACAAATTGGTAAAAAAAATAACCATAAACACCGTTCAGAAAATCGTGGCATTTATGATTATTGTATTTGCGATTGCTTTGGGGTTTGGGATTGTTTAGATGGGTACACAGATTCAAAGGATGAAAGGGATATTCACAGATTAAATTCAAAACCTTGTCAATCTGAACTTGTTTCAGATTCTATTTCTATACTCTATTTTCTATACTCTATCTTCTGTTTTCCCTTTTCACATAACTATGTAAAAAATCACCTTTTGGTTTTCCTAAATCGAAAGAACTGAATTTGGTTAAAAAACGGGTTTCTGTTCTCGCTTCGTCTCTGTCCCAATTTTCATATTCTATACGATAAATGGCGGAATACATTTCGGCTCTTCCCACACCGTGAAAACAATGAATTAGTACTGGATAATTTGCTTTATTGTCCATTACTTTAAAAAAAGCGTCTAAATTTTCAGGTTTTGGCACTTGATCTGAGCCAATATTGAAATAATTCAATCCTTTGATTTTAGCAGCTGCTTTTTTTTCTGCAATAAGTTCTACTGGAATTTCTGGATTATTAACTTCGTCACCCGTTCCTGGAAAACGCAAATCGATAATGCTTTTAATTTGGTGCTCTTTTACAAAATCGGCAATATCTTCTGGTGGAATGACACCACTTTTGTAGACTTTACCCTCAGAAATTTTATAATCATAAAAATAACTCTTTGCCCAAAAAAGTGCCGCAATTACTATAACTGAAACTAATATTTTCTTTTTCATTTTACTAACTAAAATTACTTTCGACTTTCGACCTTCGACTTTCGACTTAATAACTCAACTTCTTATCAATAATTCTATTAAAATAATCTTGAATAAAAGCTTTACAAGCCATTTCAATATCATTCATTTCTTTGTTTCTTTTTCCAATTAAATTGTGCAATTGTTCTTTATCCTCTTTACTGTAAAAACCAACGGCAACTTTACCGTCAAAAGCACAAACATAATTTCCTTTAGCAAAGTTATACATTCCTGTGTTATAATTAATTACAAAAGGTTGAATACTTTGTTTTTTATCCAATAAACTTCTTCCCCAACTTCTAAATGGCTTATTATACCCAATAATATCCATAACTGTTGGGAAAATATCAATATGTTGAGCCAACTCATTACTTTCGCCTTTCAATTTATATTTTGGTGAATAAAAAAGTATAGGAACAGCCAATCTATTCATAATTTTGTTATAATATTCTTCATGATAATTCACTAAATTACAATGATCTGCAGTAATAATAAATATAGTATTTTCAAACCAAGGTTGCTTTTTAGCGGCTTCAAAAAACTTTTTAAAAGCATAGTCCGTATACCCTACAGGCTGATGTATTGGGTTAGTTCCCTTTGGAAGTTTATTTTTAAACTCATTTGGTACCACATAAGGTTCGTGTGAAGTTACCGTAAAAATGGTACTAAAAAATGGTGCTTTCTTTTTGCTAATTGTTTTATTCATAAATTGCATAAAAGGTACATCCCAAATTCCCCACGAACCATCAAAATCGGCATCATTTCCGTATTCTGTCATACCATAATAATGGTCAAAACCTAAAATATTTCCAAATCCTAAAAATCCCATAGAACCATTTGGCGCGCCGTGAAAAAATGAAGTATCATACCCTTTACTTTTTAAACAAGAAACCATAGAGCCAATTTTTTGTTTGGCATACGGAGAAGACGTAAAGGCATCTTTAAATGAAGGAATTCCTGATAATATAGAAGACATTCCGTGTATGGATTTATACCCATTGGCATACGCATTGGTGAAAATTAAACTTTCTGTAGCCAAGGAATCAATAAAAGGCGTATAACTCACATAATCCTTAATTTTTGTATTTTTATTAAATGCACCAATATATTCTCTACCCATACTTTCAGTAATAATCAAAACAATATTTGGCGTGGTAGGAGCATTAGAATTATACAATTTTATCGGTTGAAAATTAGCATTTACAACTTCTTCTGGTAGGTTAAAATCGGTTTTTTTAAAAGTCTGTACACCCAACGTTCTTAAAAACGAAAAAGTAGAATTTAAAACCAAATCGGCTTGTTGTGATTTCTTTACAAATCTGTTAGCATCAACCAAATTAATTGGTCGAGTACTTTTCTTGAAATCGCCACGAATCCCACCTATACATAAAGTGGCAATTACTAAAACACCAAAAATAGATTTTGCAACATATTTTATCTTAGCATTTTCTACTAAATTGTGTTTCACTTTTACTTTTTGATATAAAAATACCCACAAAATAGATACCACAATAAACAACAAAAACACGTGCCAATAGGTAATTAAAAATCGAAATAACATACCGCCTTTTGACTCTTCATTTTTTACCAAATCCCAAGCGGCAAGTGTTAATCGAGAAAAATTGTATTTATAATAGATTAAATCAACAAAATTGAAGGCGTAAAAAAATAAATTTGAAATAAAATACAAATAAAACAATCCTTTTTGATACTTCGGTTTTGTATTTATAAAAAATGGTAAAGTTGAAAGTAAAATAAAAAGCCCATTTACATATAAAATGGCCGTAGTATCAAAAACCAAACCGTGATACGAAATCTGTAAAAACTCAGTTACTGAATTTACATCCAAAATATCGTGATTATAGGTGTAGAATAAAATTCGTGCTATAAAATAAAACAAATACGCCAAGGCTATTCTGTAAAACAACACACTGTATTCGTTTAATCTGAAAACTGATTTCATTTAATTAATATTTAATTGATGCAAAATTAACAATATTCAAAGTTTTTCGATGAAATATTTTTATAAAGTTCTATTTTTTTATAAATTGCAGTTTAAAAAAAACTTATTTTATGAAAAATGTAACACGACTTTTTGATTTTCCTTATTATCAGTTAGAAAAATTCAACTTACCAGATGCTTTGGTTACTAAGTATGGTTCTGATTGGGTTAAAACTTCTACACAAGAATATATTAATAAAGCCAATGCTTTATCAAGAGCTTTATTACATTTAGGTGTTGAAAAAAATGATAAAATCGCTATCATTTCTTCAAACAATAGAACAGAATGGCATATTTCAGATATTGGAATATTGCAAACTGGAGCACAAAACGTGCCAATGTATCCAACTATCTCTGCTGAAGATTACGAATATATTTTAAACCATTCTGAAGCAAAATACTGTTTCGTATCTGACCAAGAAGTGTATGATAAATTAAAAGCGGTACACGCTAATATTCCATTACTACAAGGTATTTTTTCGTTTAACGAAATTTCTGGTTGTAAAAAATGGAATGATTTATTAGAAACCGGTAAAGATGACGCAAATCAAAATGAGGTAGAAGCTCGTAAAGATGGGGTTTTACCTTCCGATTTGGCAACTATAATTTACACTTCAGGAACTACAGGTCGACCAAAAGGGGTAATGCTTACGCACGATAACATTGTTTCTGATGTTTTAAATTCAGATAAAAGAATGCCATTACGAAAAGGAAGTACGCGTGCGTTGAGTTTCTTGCCTATTTGCCATATTTTCGAAAGAATGCTAACGTATTTGTATCAATATGGAGGAATATCTATTTATTTTGCGGAAAGCATTGAAAAAATATCTGACAATTTAAAAGAAGTACATCCGCACGTAATGTCAGTTGTACCAAGACTTTTAGAAAAAGTGTACGATAAAATTTACGCAAAAGGGGCCGATTTAACTGGAATTAAAAAACGATTATTCTTTTGGGCATTAGATTTAGGTATGGCTTACAAACCTTATAATGAAAATGGTGCCTTTTATAACTTCAAATTGGCTATTGCCAGAAAATTAATTTTCTCTAAATGGCAAGAAGGTTTAGGAGGCGAATTGGAAATGTTAGTTTCTGGTAGTGCGGCTTTACAAACGCGTTTAACCAAAGTATTTACAGCCGCTGGAATTCCAGTAATGGAAGGATACGGATTGACGGAAACGTCTCCTGTAATCTCGGTGAACGATATGCGAAATGGCGGATTCAGAATTGGAACTGTTGGTAGAGTAATTGAAAACGTAGAAGTTAAAATTGCGGAAGACGGCGAAATTCTTTGTAAAGGACCAAACGTAATGATTGGGTATTATAAAGATGAAGCACAAACCGCAGAAGTAATTAAAAACGGCTATTTCCATACAGGCGACATTGGTGAAATTGATGCCGACGGCTTCTTAAAAATTACAGATCGTAAAAAAGAAATGTTTAAAACATCTGGTGGTAAATATGTAGCGCCGCAAGTATTAGAAAACTCATTCAAACAATCTCGTTTTATTGAGCAAATTATGGTAATTGGCGATGGCGAAAAAATGCCAGCTGCTTTCATTCAACCCGCATTTGATTTCGTAAAAGAATGGGCAATCAGACATAGTATTGATTTAGGAAATTCTAATGAAGACCTTTGCAACAATGCAAAAGTTATTGCACGAATTCAAGAAGATATTGATGAAGCCAACAAAAAATTTGGTAATTGGGAACAAGTAAAACGTTTTGAATTAACACCCGATTTATGGTCAATTGATGCTGGGCATTTAACGCCAACTATGAAATTAAAACGTAAAATAATCAAAGAGAAATACCAAACCCTTTACGACAAAATTTATCAATCATAAATATGAAAAAAATATTCTTCATATCGTTAATCTTCGCTTTTTTTTCTTGTAAAAAGAGCGAAGATTTTTCGTTACAGCGCTACCATACCTTTGACTCAAAAGAAGACCAATACACGGGTGGTATTAAAATGATTCCTATAAAAACACCAAAAGGCACTTTTAAGGTTTGGACAAAACGATTTGGTAACAACCCGAAAATAAAAGTATTGCTTTTACACGGTGGACCTGGTTTAACGCACGAATTATACGAATCATTTGAAAGCTATTTTCCAAAAGAAGGTATTGAATTTATTTATTACGACCAACTGGGTTCGTATTATTCCGACCAACCAAAAGACAAATCGCTTTGGACGAATGAACGCTTTGTAGAAGAAGTAGAACAAGTACGGATAGCACTTGGTTTAAACAAAGACAATTTTTACGTTTTAGGACAATCTTGGGGTGGCATTTTAGCTATGGATTATGCGTTGAAATATCAGAAAAATATAAAAGGATTGATTATTTCTAATATGGTTTCGAGTATTCCGTTGTATAATAAATATGCACAAGAAGTGTTGGGTCCGCAGATGAAAAAGGAAGTGTACCAAGAAATTATGCAATTAGAAAAAAACAACGATTTTACCAATCCAAGATATACCGAATTGCTTTTTGAACATTATTACACCCAACATATTTTAAGAAAACCGCAAAGTGAATGGCCAGAATCTATTACCAGAAGTTTTAAACACATTAACTCGGAAGTGTATATTTCTATGCAAGGGTATAGCGAATTTGGTATTACAGGTGACGCTTATATTAAAAACTGGGATGTTTCTAAACGATTAAAAGAATTGACCGTACCTACCTTAACCATAGGCGCAAAATACGACACTATGGATCCTGAACATATGAAATGGATGGCGACACAAGTGCAAAACGGCCGCTTTTTATTTTGTAAAAACGGAAGCCATTTATCACAATACGACGACCAAAAAACGTATTTTACAGGTGTGATTCAGTTTTTAAAGGATGTGAATGAGAAGAAATTTTAACTGTAACAGAAAATAATAAGTTCTAAAGTTCGCAACCACACCAAGCGTCGGAACTTGAGCAATAACCTTAACAAAAATGCGTATAATATTTTATTTAGCGATTTCAAGTATCCTTTTAATGAGTTGTAATGATGCAAAACTTACTGCAACAGATATTAAATATACTGACCTACCGAAAGATGTCAAAACTCATATTTTCAAAGATGAATTTTATGATTTGAATAAACCTGTGAGATTCAAAGTAGAAAATCACAAAACATTTTTACCTTGGGTAATAGAAACAAAACTTATAAGATTAGAAGATAACAAATCTTATGAGATTGATTTTGAGAAAGAATATAGCATATCTACATTAATAATTTTTGAAGATTATCTTTATACAACAAACAACTATAACATTTATATAAAAGATAGTTTGAAATATACATTTTCTAAATATAAACTTAATTAAAAAAGGCTACTGCTAACAGCCGTTTAGCCAGATTGCGAATTTTGTAGTAAATCCACGTTTATATTTCGCAAGCAATTTTATCTTTAAATGAAAATAATCTGTTCAGAAGTTCGCAAATTCTACAAACAACTGAGCGATAGCATTAATAAAAAAAGTTACATCAAAAAACATTAATACGACAATGATATATAAAGTTATAGAAGACGTAATAGGAAATTTCCCTTCTAAATACATGTCAATGTTAGAACAAATTTCTAATAGTCGAATCGTTCAGAAAGACAATGTTATTCTTTCACAAGGAAAATATTGTAATAATTTATGGTTCATAAATAAAGGTGCTGTAAAAGCATCTGAAATGATTGACGGAAATGAAAGAGTTTCACATTTTTTTTTAACTAATATGTTTTTTACTAATTATTATTGCTGGGTTACAAAAAATAAATCCGATTTGACATTCAAAGCTGTTGAAGAAAGTGAAATAATTGAAATTGACTATCACAAATTAGAAAACCTTTGTTCTAAATACCATATTTTTGATACCATTGGCAGAAAGATGGCAGAAAGAATTTTTGTGCAAGAGTATTTTAATAAAAAACTTCTTCTTAATTGTAATGCAAAACAGAGATATGAATACTTCGAAAAAGAACAACCTGAAATTTTTAAACATTTTGCCCTTAAAGATATAGCTTCTTTTATAGGAATTACTGATGTTTCACTCAGTAGAATAAGAAAAGAAAGAATGAAAAAGTAACGAACTTATCATTTGTTAAGTATCGTGTTATTGTGCAATTGTAATTTTGTATCATCATAAAAGTGTATTTTTTTATCAACTATGCAAAAAACAATCCTTATAACATTAATAATAATTCTTTTTCAAATACTAAACGGGTTCAAACCTATAGGAAACTCAACCTTAAAAGTAGAAGTAAGCAACTTTGAAAATAAACCTTCAACAAAAATATGGGTAAGTGTCTTTTCTGAAAAAGGATTTTTAGAAAAGTCTATTAAAACAAAATCTGTTATGATAGCAGGTAATAAAGTTCTCGTGGAGTTTGATTTACCTCAAGGTGAATACGCGGTTTCTTCATACCAAGATATAAACAGCAATGGAAAATTAGACAGATATTTTATTGGCAAACCAAAAGAGCCTTATGGGTTTAGCAACAATGTAAAGCCATTTGGCCCCCCAAGTTATAAGGACTGCAAATTTAACCTATCTAGTTCACCAAAGTTAATTTCAATCAAACTTTTAAATTAGTAAAAATGACAATTATAATCATATCATATGTCGTTAATATTTTAGTTGCAGGACTAATGGGTATGCTTCTTTTTTTTAATTTCAATAGAAAGCTTGGAGAAAGAATGGTTAAAGTATTTGGAGTAAATACTTCAGGAAGACAAATATTAGCTAGTTTATACTTGTCTATTGCTATCTTCAGTGTCTTTGGGCTTTTTAATGAAAACTATTTCATTAAAATAGCAATATTCCTTTTTCCATTTCAAATACTTTACAAAACACTAACTTTAATATCAGTTAAAGATAAAAAAAATCCAGTACCTTATGCTAATTTAGTAATAAGTATTTTACACATTTTTTCAGTTTACCAAATTATTAAAATTGGACTTTAAATTTACAAAAGTATGTACAAAAACTCGTCAGATTTTATATAAAAATAGTTACTAAAACAAGTTCAGCATGACAAAAGACAGGATGGATTTTGTTTGTCATACCGAATTCATTTCGGTATCTAAATAGTGTAAGTTGACGAAAACAAGTTCAGTATGACAAAACGAATAAAATAATTGTGCTGTAGAAAGCGCCTTTTACCCTAAACCCTAAACCTTATACCCAAAAAACTAATGCTCTTCGGTTTTCCCTAAAACTTTAGTATCTACAGGAATGGCAGGTTGAAACATAAGTGTTTGTTTATAGTACAAATAAAAACCTTTGTTGGTTCGGAATTCGAAGTCTTTAAATTTGAAGTTTTGGTCTTCACTTTCTCTTTTAAAAACAATGGATTCTTTAGAATCTGGTAAGAAAACTTCCGCAATTAAGCTGTCTTCTTCCACAAAGAAAAAGGCGTTTTTTCTTCTGGCTAATGAATCTCTTTCTATGGAAGTTAAACGGTAACCTTCTTCAAAAACACGCACACATTTTTTGTACATATTTGACCATTTATAGCCCGCTTTTAAATCACAACCATTTTCGTTTTTATCATCATTTACCTGATTTTTCACGATAGAATCCATTTCCGTGGTATCTTTTGGTGGATTCTTTAAAATATAATCGCAAGAAAATAGCGATGTCAGTACTAAAATATATACAAGTTTTTTCATTTTTAATTTAGCGTTTCTTGATAAATTAAGGTTTCTACGGTTTCAAATTCGGTAGGTTTATCTGCATTATGAAAGTATTTTATCAACACTTCACCCCAAACTTTACCATCAGAAAAATTAGCAATAATCCATCTATGATTTAAAATTTTTATGTTGTTTATCAAAAATGGATTGTCGCCAATTTGATCGTATGAAACGTATTTATTTCCTTTTTTATCGGCATTAAAAGCAGTTAAATCTTCTTTTACTTTCGTTTGTAACGCTTTTATATCGTACTCAAAATAATACTCTTGCGCATTTTCATTCGTAGCCAAGGAAAACGTATCATTGTCGCGTAATTTCGCAATGGTATCTTGTGCTTTTTTTAATTCCCTTTTACTTATTGTAGACACTTCTTCGCTTCTTTTCAAGATATTTGAAGAATTTACAAATTGAAAAATATTAATTAATACTGAAAATACGATTCCGTAAAGCAATAAACTTCTTTTCATTTTTATATTTATTTTATTTCTATTTCTAAATTATCGTAAGCCAAAAATACGTTTTCTGGCAATTGTTTTTGTACCTCTTCGTGCAATCCTAAAATATGACTAATATGTGTTAAATACGCTTTTTTAGGTTGCACCAAATTTATAAAATCTATCGCTTCTTCAATGTTAAAATGAGTAGCATGTGGCTCAAATCGTAAGGCATTGATAACCAAAACCTCAACATTTTTAAGTTTTTCTAATTCTGAATCTTCGATGGTTTTTACGTCCGTTAAATATACAACATCTTTTATTCTGTACCCAAAAACTTGTAAATTTCCGTGCCTCGCATTGATTGGAATTACAGTCTGATTTTTAATCGTAATATTCTGATTATTTACTACTTCAATGGGCAACACAGAAGGCGCACCTGGATATTTATTTTCTTTTTCAAAAATATAATCAAATCGTCTGGCTAAATTTTGCAACACACGGGAATGTCCGTAAACGGGAATGTCGCCTTGTTTGAAATAAAACGGACGAATATCATCCAAACCAGCTGTATGGTCTGCGTGTTCGTGTGTAAAAAGTAAGGCATCAATATGCGAACAAGTACTGGTAA
>JBFYPW010000051.1:0-15395 GCA_041303115.1 Flavobacterium sp. | reverse complement strand
GTTTGACCTTTATATTGTAATAAATCGTTAAAGTAAGAAGGCGATAAGATGATGTTTTTTTCTTTATTTAAAACAATATCGCCACCATCATAATTTCTTATAATTTTTGGTTTTACATCTTTTCCAGTAAAATCAGGAGTAGTATCAAAATGCGAAACAAAACCAATAGTAGGTACTTCATAATCTAAATTACTTGGTAAAGTTGCCATTACATAGGATTTGTCGTCAATAGAAACGTCTGATAAACCTATTTGTTTTAGTTCTTCGACTAATTTATGGGCTAAATCCCATTGTTTAGCTGTACTTGGTGTAGTGTTTGATTCTGGATCCGATTCTGTATCTACAGTAACGTATCCTATAAAACGATCGATTATATGTTGCATCTGTTATGTTTTTATAGTGATGCAAATATAATTGTTTATGTTTAAAAGTTTAAAAGTTTAGAAGGTTTATTGGGTATTCGTATAGGAATTATGTAACTTAAAATTAATTTTTAAAGTTATATGTAATAGTTCCTACTTGTTTTTCAGCAGCTGAATCACTTGGTGACCATTTTGTTTTTCGAGCAAAGTTTTTAGCTAATGCAATTAAGCAAGCATCTCCCGTTGTACCTCTACCATTTGATACTCCAATAGTATTACCAGCTTTATCAACGGTAACCTCAATTACTACTTTTCCGAAAGAATTACATTCGTTTCCAACTGCGGGTTGACTAATATTTCTTCTTCCTGCTAAACTATAATTGGCTCCGCCTGTGGCACCATTTCCATTTCCGCCACCAGACCCTGAGCCATTTCCAGCACCGCTGCCCGTGCCGTTTCCTGTTCCATTTCCGCCACCTGTTCCACCTCCAGATCCGCCACCGCCATAATACCCGTTTGAATTGGCATTTCCGTTAGCCGAGCCTTGATTTCCACTTGTAGTACTATTTCCATCACCACCTTTGTTTTTACCTTTAATCATATTGCTTAAAGCGCTATTTGGTTTTTTTACGGGTGTTTTTGGTGTTTCTACTGGTTTGGTTTCAGTTGGCTTTTTATCTTTAGGTTTGATTTTAGATTTTGGTGGAGTAGGTATATCGGCACCCACGTTGTCTTGAGTTAAGATGTCTTCAGGAGTAGATTCTTCAGGTTCTGAAGCCACATCTTTCATGTTAACTTCTAAAGTTTCATTTAAATAATCATCACCTTTTCCAAAATCGGTATCGCCATAATTTAAGGTAACACCACCGCCACCGCCACCTTGTGCAATTAACATTTCGGTTTTTCCGTACGGAGGCCAAAATCGTACAAATAGTAATAAAAGTACGATGCAGACTACTGAATGTGTAGTAATTACAATGGATTTATTTGAATCAGAAAGTGTAGATTTCTTTAGAAAATGAATTAACAACCAAACTGAACCAATTAATAAAACCAGTAAAAGCAAGGTAAAATAGCCATGCTCGTATAGTGTTTTAAATAAATTTATAATTGATCTCATTTTTTGGTTTTATGTAATAACGATTAAAAGTAATAAAAATTGTTGAAACAAAAAAACTAGGTTCAAAATAGTTTAAACCTAGTTTTTAATAGTTAAGGTATTTTTAATTTTATACCAATTGTTTTAAAGCAATTTCATAAGCTCTAGCGCTAATATTTTTCTTGCTAGAACTTACATCAAATGTTTTTTGAATGGCTTTTCCTATAATTTCAGAAGCATCATTAAAAATAGCTTCATCTGTCATTAGTACTTTTTTCTCCATAAAGTAAGCGAAAACTCTTGCCATTCCACAGTTTGAAATGAAATCTGGAATTAAACTCACTTTATTGTCAGTTTCTTCCATTATAGGTCCGTAGAATATTTCTTTATCGGCAAAAGGAACATTTGCACCACAAGAAATTACTTCTAAACCATTTGTTATCATATTCTCTACATTGTCTTTAGAAACAATTCTTGAAGCGGCACACGGAGCAAAAATATGTGCGCCAATTTTCCAAATTTTATCATTGATTTCTGTAAAAGGAATCATTTGGTCAGAAACCAATTTGTTACCATCTTTATTTCTGAATAATTCTGTGATTTCTTCAAATGTAAATCCATTTTCGTTAATAACACCGCCATCTCTGTCAATAATTCCAACTACTTTCGCACCCATTTTTGCTAAATAAAAAGCGGCTGCAGAACCTACATTTCCAAAACCTTGTACAATAGCTTTTTTACCTACGACACTTCCGCCATAAATTTTGTAAAAATGCTTCACTGCTTCTGCAACACCATAACCTGTAATCATATCGGCTACAGTATATTTTTTAGACAAATCGGGCGTAAATTCGCCATTTTCAATTACTTTGATTACACCTTGACGTAATTGTCCGATTCTATTGATTTTATCTGCTTCGCTTGGTTTGAAATGTCCGTTGAAAACCCCTTCTTGCGGATGCCAAACACCACATTCTTCTGTCATTGGAATTACTTCGTGAATTTCATCTACATTTAAATCGCCACCTGTTCCGTAATAATTTTTTAATAAAGGAGAAACTGCTTTGTACCAACGTTCTAAAACACCTTTTTTACGCGGATCTGCTGGATCGAAATTAATTCCAGATTTAGCGCCACCAATGGCAGGACCAGAAACTGAAAATTTTACTTCCATCGTTTTTGCTAAAGAAAGAACTTCGTTTTGGTCTAACCCTTTTCTCATTCGTGTTCCACCACCTGCGGCACCACCACGTAATGAATTTATTACAGTCCAACCTTCTGCTTCCGTTTCAGGATCTTTCCAATTGAATACTATTTCAGGTTCTTTATTTTCGAATTTATGAAGTAAATCTTTCATGTTTTGATTTTAGGGTTCGATTTATTTTGCAAATATAATTGTAAAAAATGATTGAGGAAAATTATTAGTTAAAATACTTCGCCTGAGCTATGATTTTGTTTAGCACCTGTTACACTTGCTAAAACATTAACTTCATTTCGTAATTTTAAAACACCAAGTAAAGCAAAAATTAAAGCTTCTTTATATTTTATGGTTTTTTCATCAGGAATTATGATTTCAGTTTTTGGCAAGTGATTTTTGATTCTGTCGATTAGAAAATCGTTATAAACTCCTCCGCCAGAAATCAATAGTTTTCCAGTTTTTGTCTGTAATATTTCCCCAATTTGAAAAGCAATATGCTCTGTAAAAGTTCTCATTTTATCTTCTGTTGAAATAGGATAATTCTCTAGAATCGGCAAAACAATTTCTTTTACAAATTCAAAACCTAATGATTTCGGATACGATTTTTGATAAAATTCTAATTTATTCAATTCATCAAATAATTCTAAACTTATATTTCCAGATTCCGAAATTTTACCTTTATCGTCATATTCTAATCCGAAAGTATTCGCATAGAAATTTAAAACGGTATTTACTGGCGAAATGTCAAAAGCGATTCGTTCGTTATTTTCTTCAAAAGAAATATTTGAAAAGCCACCTAAATTTAAACAATAATCAAATTCAGAAAATAAAATTTTATCGCCAATTGGCACTAAAGGCGCCCCTTGACCTCCTAAAAGCACATCTTGAACTCTAAAATCACAAACTACTTTTTGATTTGTAATTTTTGCGATTTCTGGTAAATTACCAATCTG
This sequence comes from Flavobacterium sp., assembly GCA_041303115.1. Lineage (GTDB taxonomy): Bacteria > Bacteroidota > Bacteroidia > Flavobacteriales > Flavobacteriaceae > Flavobacterium. Next base: position 11,783 of record JBFYPW010000051.1, on the reverse strand, counting down.
TAGGGTGAAGCCATTTTGTGGTTGATGTAAAATAGTATGTCCGTGTGAACAAACCGCATCAAGATTTGAAATGTTTTTTTTGGCTATGAATTCAGAAATGATATTTCCTAATAAATTCGTGTATTCAATATTTAACTCTGAAAGCTCAATGCTACTAAAATGAATACCATTTTTTAATTTTGAAATCATTTCATTTGAATACGAAATAGTATCACATTCAAATATTTTATAGAACCATTTTCCGTTTTTTATTTCAAAATTAATATGTGCCAAATCCACTCCATCTAATGAAGTGCCTGACATTACGCCGATAACGTTATAGTTGTGCTTAAACATGGGTTAAAAATACAATTACTTATTGAAAATTTCATATTATTTACCTACATTTGACCGAAATTTTTATGAAATATTCAATTAACCTATAGTAAAATAATGGATTTTAAATTAAACGAAGAGCAATTAATGATTCAACAAGCGGCGAAAGATTTTGCTGTTACAGAATTGTTACCAGGTGTTATTGAGAGAGATGAACATTCTAAATTTCCGACTGAGCAAGTTAAAAAAATGGCGGAACTTGGTTTTATGGGAATGATGGTAGATCCTAAATATGGTGGCGCTGGTTTAGATAGTGTTTCTTATGTGTTAGCCATGGAAGAAATTGCTAAAGTGGATGCCTCAGCTGCAGTTATTATGTCTGTAAATAATTCTTTAGTTTGTGCTGGTTTAGAAAAATATGGTTCGGAAAAACAAAAAATTAAATATTTAACACCTTTAGCTAAAGGCGATGTAATTGGTGCATTCTGTTTGTCTGAGCCGGAAGCTGGTTCTGATGCGACTTCGCAAAAAACCACTGCAATTGATATGGGTGATCATTATTTATTAAATGGTACCAAAAATTGGATTACAAACGGAGGAACGGCTTCTATTTATTTAGTTATTGCGCAAACAGACGTTTCAAAAGGACATAAAGGAATTAATGTTTTAATTGTAGAAAAAGGAATGCCTGGTTTTGAAGTGGGTCCGAAAGAAAAGAAAATGGGTATTCGTGGTTCGGATACGCATACACTATTATTTAATGATGTAAAAGTTCCAAAAGAAAACAGAATTGGTGAAGACGGTTTTGGTTTTGCATTTGCCATGTCAACTTTAAATGGTGGAAGAATTGGAATTGCTTCTCAAGCATTAGGAATAGCTCAAGGTGCTTATGAATTGGCATTAAAATATTCTCAAGAGCGAGTAGCGTTTAAAAAACCAATTTTTCAACATCAAGCCATTGCTTTTAAATTAGCAGATATGCATGTGAAAATTACATGTGCAAGATTATTAATTCATAAGGCAGCAACTGAAAAAGATTTAGGTCAAGATATTGCACATTCTGGCGCTATGGCAAAATTATATGCTTCTGAAATTGCTTTAGAAGTAGCTAATGAAGCGGTTCAAATTCATGGTGGTAATGGTTATGTAAGTGAGTACCATGTAGAACGAATGATGCGTGATTCTAAAATCACCCAAATTTATGAAGGTACTTCAGAGATTCAAAGAATTGTAATTTCTAGAGGTTTGGTTTCGTAATATTCAAATATAATTATAATAAAAAAGGCAACCAATTGGTTGCCTTTTTTATTATAGTATTTCTAGTGTTCTTTCTAAACTCATTCCGCGGGAACCTTTTATCAGTAATAAACTATTTTCTGTTTTTTGCTTTGTAAAATTTGCTTGAAAAGATTCAAATGTGTCGTGAAAATACATGTTTGAATTTAAATTTTTATGAGTAAAAAAATCTTTTCCAATAAAATAAAAATTACTATCTGATTGATTTATACAAAAGTCAATTAGTTTTTTGTGTTCCTCAGAACTTTCTATACCTAACTCAAACATATCTCCCAAAATAGCTATTTTATTTTTTTCTTCTAATTGAAAGAAATTGGTTAAAGCGGCAACCATACTACTCGGGTTTGCATTGTAAGCATCCAATATAATTTTGTTTGAATTTTTTTCTATTAATTGAGAACGATTGTTGTTTGGTATATAATTTTCTAAACCAAATTTTATTTTTTCATTTGAAACGCCAAAATGTTTACCAATAGTTATGGCTGCATTTATATTATTAGCATTATATAAACCTATTAAATGAGATTGAATTACGGTGTTTTCAAACTCAATTCTTACCATTGGATTGGTTTCTATATTAGAAATGGAAACGAAATTTTCTGGAGTATTTAAACCAAAAGTAATGTTGGTTATATTTTTAGTTTTATCATTTTGAATAGCATCATCAGTATTTACAAATGCTGTTTTTTGATTAGCAAAAAGAAATTCGTACAATTCACTTTTACCTTTAATGACACCTTCTGTACCACCAAAACCTTCTAAATGTGCTTTTCCGAAGTTGGTAATGTAACCAAAATCAGGTTGACATATTCCGCAAAGCATTTCAATTTCTTTTTGATGATTGGCACCCATTTCTACAATGCCAATCTCAGTACTAGTGTCAAAAGATAGTAAGGTTAAAGGAACACCAATATGATTGTTTAAATTTCCAACAGTTGCTTTGGTGTTGTATTTTTGGGAAAGTACAGCGTGAATCAGTTCTTTGGTAGTGGTTTTGCCATTACTTCCAGTTAATCCAATTATAATGATATTAATCTGATTTCTGTGGTAATTGGCTAATTTTTGTAATGTCTCTAATGTATTGTCAACTAAAATAAATCGTTCGTCAATTTTATATTCTGCTTCATCAATTATTGCAAATTTGGCACCGTTTTCTAATGCGCTTAAAGCAAATTTATTTCCATTAAAATTGTCGCCTTTAAGGGCTACAAACATATTGTTTGCGTTGATTTTTCTATTGTCAGTTGCAATACCAGTTGATTGCAAAAAGTAGTTGTAAATTGTTGCTATTTCCATACTGCTAAAATAAAAAAAAGCCCTTTAAAAATAAAGGGCTTTTGAGAATATTATTTAAGAAATTTTATTTCTTAACATTACCTCTTGGTGTTTTCTTGTTGTTTTTAGGACCTACTTTAGACATTGCACATCTAAATCCAATATAGTCTGTTGCCATATCTTGTGGGAAATATCTTCTTGAAGCTGGATCTAACCAATAAGCTCTATCTCTCCATGATCCTCCTTTGTAAACTCTTACATTGTCGTCTACTAATGTTGTTCTGTTGTCAGATTTATCATATTGTTTTACCTGATTTCCTGCACTATCTGCTGAAATTTTATGTAATGGAGATTTGTACATTCTTTGGTTTGGATCTTCTTTTTTGGATGCTTCTTCGTCATTTGCACCAAAATCAAAGTATCTTGTAGATTGTCTATCACCATCTCTATAATTTCTGTTATCAGAAGTTGAGAAATTTTGTCTTAAGTATGTTTCATTTTCATCAACTGGTACTTGAGCAATTGATCCAGGGAAATTTCTAGCAATTACTTTACCTGTACTTAATGTGTCGTACTTAATGTTTTCACTAGTAACCATTTCTACTGTTCCATCATCACCAATTTTATTTTTAGTGTAAACGTTACCTCTAAAGTAGTTAAAGTCATTTGCTTCATCATCAACAATTGGTCTGTAAACATCTTGTACCCATTCTGCTACGTTACCAGCCATATCGTATAAACCAAAATCATTTGGAGGATATGCTTTTACATAGTTTGTAATATCTGCACCATCATCAGACCATCCAGCAATTCCACCGTAATCTCCTTTACCTTGTTTAAAGTTAGCCAATTGATCACCTCTTAATTGTCTTTTACCAGAACGTGTGTATTGACCTTTCCAAGGGTATTTCTTTTGACCTTTGTATATGTTATATTCTCTATTTCCAACTAAAGCTAATGCAGCATATTCCCATTCTGCTTCGGTTGGCAGTCTATATTCTGGCAAAATTATACCTGAACTTCTTTGTGCATATACATTTTTAGCATCAGTTGGCGTTGCTGTTGCTGATTTTTTACCTGCACTTTTTTGTCCCATTGGTTTTTTCAAAACAATATCTTCTTTACCACCAAATGTTTTTGAAGGTGAATTGATATACGATTCAGTATCAAAGTTAGCTTCTGCCGTTACTTCCGCACTAATTTTGTTTCCTTTTTTAAGGTAACCTTCTTTTTCAAGAATATTTTCGTTTACACGATTGGTTCTCCATTCACAAAATTCAGTTGCTTGGATCCAATTTACTCCAACTACAGGATAGTTTGCATAAGCAGGGTGTCTTAAATAGTGGTTTGTCATCGTTTCGTTATATCCTAAACGATTTCTCCAAACTAAAGTATCTGGAACAACCCCAGTATAAATGTGTTTGTAATTATCTTGTGTTGGAGGATATACTGATTTTACCCAATATAAGTATTCTGCATACATTAAATTAGTAACTTCAGTTTCATCCATGTAAAAAGATTGTACGTGTTGCTTAGTTGGGCTATTGTTCCAATCATGCATTACGTCATCTTCTACTTTTCCCATAGTGAATGTTCCTCCTTCAATTGAGGTCATTCCAGGAGGTGTTTCTTGTTTTTTATATTTGGTATTGTATTGGAAACCACCTTTTTTGTCGTTGATTTGCCATCCAGTTGCGCTAGAACCACCTTTAGTGCTTCCGCTCTTGCTACAGCTGGTAAAACCTATTGCTACAGTCAACGCTAGTAACAATTTTAAAGTCATAATTTTAGTAACTTTCATACTTTTGTAGGTAATAATTTAAGTGCCGCAAGATACTAATAAACCATTAATATGCAACAAAAAAATAAAAAAAATTAAACAATAATTTTACTTGATATAATATGAAACGAAAAAACGTGTTAAATATTGTATAAAGTTATTTAAAAATTTATTATTTGCAATATTTTAGTTTATTTTGCGTTATTATGGGAATGAAAAAGAAATATTTACTATTATTACTCGCTTCTTTTTTGAGTTTTGCTCAAAATACAAAAGACTTTTCATTGATATGGAAAAATAATGCTACTTTTATAATAGGAGAATCAAAGTACAATATACCTCAATTTCAATCGGAAAATTTTGAATTTCACGAAGCAAAAAAAACAATTACCTATGTAAATAGTTTAAAATTGCCTGCTGTGGTTTCTGAAGGCACTACTTTTATAAATAATATTATTTATGAAACAATTGATGCGACTGTTTTAGGTGATTTGAATACTTTAAATGTATCATCAAAGATTGATTTCCAATCTCATTCATCTTATGCGAGAGACGTGGCTATGCTTTCTTTTAGTTTTAATCCTATCGTAAAGGAAAATTCAGTTTATAAAAGAGTAAAATCCTTTACAATAAATTATTCGATTTCTACATTTGGTAAATCCCTACAAAACGTAAATGCCATACAAAATTCCATTTTAGCTAATGGTACATGGCATAGATTTTATGTAGAAAAATCAGGAGTTTACCAAGTAAGCAAAAGTTTTCTTCAAAGCATTGGAGTAAATGTAGCAGTTGATCCAAGAAATATTAAAATTTACGGCAATGGAGGCAGAATGTTGCCATTACTAAATAGCATTCCGTATCCCATAGATTTAGAAGAAAATGCTATTCAATTTATAGGTGAGGAAGACGGTGTTTTTAATGAAAACGACTATATTTTGTTTTATGCAGAAGGCGTAGATTCTTGGAATGAAGAAAGTTTAACACATGTAAATCAATTTGCTGACAGATCCTATTATTATGTTACTACATCGGGTTCTTCTGGAAAAAGAATACAACCTTATACAGAGCCTGTAGCTTCACCCACTTTATTTCTTTCAAATTACGATGGCTACCAATTTCATGAAGTAGACCTTTTTAACGCAGGAAAAATTGGTAGAAGATGGTTTGGTGAAAAATTTGATTTAGATGATAATCAGACATTTCCATTTGTATTGCCAAATTACACTTTAGGTTCAACAGTAAAATTATCTGCTAATTTTGCGGCAGTTTCATTTGTTTCCACTTCATTTAAAGTAAAAGCAAATGCTGTTGATATTGGGACGGTTCCAATAAATGCTGCTATAGGTTCTACTTTAGGTTTTGAAAATATTCTAAATACAACATTTGTTCCTAGTTCTAATGCTGTAACTATTGATTTGTCTTATATAAATAATGGTGTGCCATCTTCAAAAGGATATTTAGATTACATCATTTTAAAATATAATGCCGAGTTAAAAGGATATGGTAAACAATTTTTGTTTTCAAATAATTTAGTAAAAACAAATATTGGTATAGGACAATTTTCTATTTCAAATGCTTCAAATGTTAAATATGTATGGGATGTAACAGATATTTATAATGTAAAAAAAATAGATAATACACAAAATAGCATCACATTTAAATTGGCTTTAGGTCAAGATAAAAAGTTTGTTGCAGTTGATGTCGCCGATTTTTACATTCCTTTAAAAGAGTCCAATACCAATGTGGCTAATCAAAATTTAAAAGGGACTATTTTTAAAAATAACCAAGGTGTTTTTCAAGATATTGATTACTTAATTGTAACTCCGTCTAATTTAGTAGCACAAGCTGAAACTTTGGCTAATTTCCATAGAAATAATTCAAATATGAATGTTAAAGTAGTCTCGCTACCTTTAATATATACTGAATTTGGAGGTGGAAAGCAAGATGTTGCTGCAATTAGAAATTTTGTAAAATATGTATATGATAATGCTTCAAATTCAGCTAATAAAGTAAAATATTTAAATTTATTTGGTGATGCATCTTACGATTTTAAGGAAAGAATTCGAAACAATACGAATGTAGTGCCTATTTTTCATGGATTCGAAGTGGCTCAATCTTTAAATCCTAATAACAGTACTAATTTCTCATTGTTTTCATCTTTTATGTCCGATGATTTCTTCACACTTATGGATGACAATGAAGGAAATATGCAATCTTCAGCAGATTTAATGGATTTAGCTGTTGGTAGAATGCTGGTTTCATCAAACACACAAGCTTCAGAAATGGTAAACAAAGTACTTGAATATCACGATGAAAGATCCTACAAAAGATGGCGAAATAACTTAGTATATTATGCTGATGACCCCGATCCTTTTTTATCAGGGGATTATTTATTGCAAAAAGATTTAAACGAATTAGCAGATGAAGTTTCACTTGCTAACCCTTTTTTTAATACCAATAAAATTTTTACTGATGCCTATGTGCAAGAAGTTAGTGCTGGAGGTCCAAGGTATCCTCAAGCAAAAAAAGCATTTTTGGATGCAATCGAATTAGGTGCTTTAGTCTTAAATTATTACGGACATGGAAATGAAGAGAGCTTTGCGGTAGAACGTATTTTTGAAAAATCAGACGCACAAGCATTAGGAAACAGATACAAATATCCTTTATTTATTACAATTACTTGTGAATTTACTCGCTTTGACGACCCAAATCGTCCTACAGGGGGGGAGTATATGTATTGGAATAAAGCAGGAGGAGCCATTTCATTATTAGCTACAACCAGACAAATTAGTCAATCTTTAGGAATTCAGTTAAATGAAGAAATTTATGATAATTTGTTTACTATGGAAAATAATTCCTATATTTCTATTGCCGAGTCGCTTCGTCGTTCTAAAATTAACATTGGTGGTTCAAACAAAAGGGTCGTTTTTTATATTGGCGACCCTGCACTAAAATTAGCTATTCCAAGACCAAAAATAGTATTGACCAAAGTAAATGGTGAAAACATTAATACAACATCACTTTCATTACAAGCTTTGTCATTAGCTACACTTTCAGGTGAGGTTTTGGATGAGAACAATACATTAATAGCTAATTATAATGGAGATTTAGCTGTGCAAGTTTATGATAAAAATTTAAACAGATTAACTTTAGATAATGATAATGCGTCTTTACCGCCTTATAATCAACCTAAACTAAATTTTGTTACTTTAGGAGAAGTTATCTACAGAGGAAATGCATCAGTGGTGAACGGAAAGTTTGAATTTAGTTTTATCGTACCACAAGATATTCAAATTCCAATAGGGAATGGTAGAGTGAGTTTTTACGCAAAAAGTAATTCGCCAATTTTGCAAAACCAAACAGGTTATAACACGCAAATTAAAGTTGGTGGTGTCAATACGTCAGCTCCTTCTGATACCACACCTCCAAAACTAAAATTGTATATGAACGATACTAATTTTGTGAGTGGTGGGATTACAAATGAATCACCAATTTTTCTAGCTTTTCTTGAAGACGAAAATGGAATAAACACCGCAAGTGGTATAGGACATGATATTGTGGCTATTTTGGATAATGATGAAAACAATCCATATATTTTAAATGATTATTACGAAACAGAAACAGATAACTACAAAAAGGGAAAGGTTACTTATCCTTTCAGGGATTTAGCACCAGGTTTACATACTATTTTATTTAAAGCTTGGGATGTATATAATAATTTAATTACTGCTGAAATTCAGTTTGTGGTTATTGGCAATGGCGATTTAGAATTACAACATGTTTTAAATTATCCAAATCCGTTTGTAAGTTATACCGAATTTTGGTTTAGTCATAATCGACCTTTTGAACCATTAGAAGTACAAGTTCAGATTTTAACTATAACGGGTAAATTGGTTAAAACAATTAATCAAACAGTAGTAAACGAAGGGTTTACTTCAAGAGATATTAAATGGGATGGAAAAGATGATTTTGGAGATAAAATAGGAAAAGGAGTATATGTATATAAAGTAACAGTAAAATCTGTAATAACGGGTAAAAAGACAGAAAAAATAGAAAAACTTGTAATCCTGTAAAAAAAATGTATATTTGTCAATTCACTATAAAAGCAAGCATATTGAAATAAAATTACATCTGAAATAAACAACTATTAACCAAATCAAACAGATGAAAAATCTATTTAAATTTTTATCAATTATTGTAATTGCTCAGTATGCTCATGCGCAAGATAGAGTAATTACTACAGGAGTACCTTTTTTACTAATTGCTGCTGATGCACGTTCTGCGGGTATGGCTGATATGGGTGTTGCAACTTCTGCCGATGCGTATTCGCAACAATATAACCCATCAAAATATGCGTTTTCAAAGCAAAAGCAAGGATTTTCAATGAGTTATACGCCTTATTTAACCAGCATAGCAAATGATATTTCTTTAGGGCAATTAACTTATTTTAATAGGTTTAATGACCGTATGGCTTTTTCAGGAAGTTTACGTTATTTTGGTTTTGGAGATATTGAATTAAGAGAAACGGGTGACCCAAACGAGGTACCTGTAATCACAAGTCCAAATGAATTCGCTTTGGACGGTTCGTATTCATTAAAACTTAGTCCTGAGTTCGCGATGGGAGTGTCTGGTCGTTATATTCGCTCTAACCTAAAAATTGCAAATGCAACAAGTGATGTCAGGCCAGCAACAACATTTGCGGTAGATGTATCAGGTATTTATCAGTCGGAAGAAGAAGTATATGATAATTTTAACGGAAAATGGAGAGCAGGATTTAATTTTCAAAACCTAGGACCAAAATTATCCTATGATAATGATTTGTTAAATGAAAACTTTATTCCAGCGAACATGCGATTGGGAGGAAGTTTTGATTTTATTTTAGACGATTATAATAAAGTAAGTTTAATAGGTGAAACTACAAAATTATTAGTACCGACACCTCAAACCGTTACCGATTTAAATAATGATGGTGTGGTTGATGCTACTGATAAATCAATAAATAACCAAAATTATAGAAATATAAGCTGGACTAGCGGAATTTTTCAATCTTTCGGAGATGCGCCTGATGGTTTTTCGGAAGAATTAAAAGAATTTACTTGGGCTTTAGGAGCAGAGTACTGGTATCAAGATTCGTTTGCTTTAAGAACAGGTTATTTTAATGAAAGTGTTGAAAAAGGAGCAAGAAAATACCTAACATTAGGAGCAGGGTTTAAATATAATATTGTGAAAATAGATGTTTCATATTTGTTCTCAGCATCAAAAGTTAGAAACCCACTTGAAAATACGTTACGATTTTCTTTATCATTTAATTTTGGAGATGAATACGATGATAACTAATACAAAATAAAATTAATTTAAATCCAAATTCAATCTTTTTGAATTTGGATTTTTTTTCCAAAATAAGTAAAAATTAAAACACACACTTATGCAAGAAATACGAATAGAAACTAAAATATCTGTTTTTGAGTCATTTGATAAATTATCGGATTCGGAAAAAGAATATATGAATAACGCAATTGAAATTAGAAAAAAAGCGTACGCGCCCTATTCTAAATTTTTAGTAGGTGCCGCAATTGTTTTAGATAATGGAGTGGTATTACAAGGATCAAACCAAGAAAACGCTGCGTATCCATCAGGTTTGTGTGCAGAACGTGTAGTTATTTTTTATGCTGGTGCAAATTATCCAAACAATAAAATTGTAAAAATGTTTATTTCGGCAGCACCATCAGACCGGGAGGCAACAAGTCCAATTCCTCCATGCGGTTCTTGTCGTCAATCTATTTCAGAATATGAAGTAAAACAAGATTTGCCAATCGAAATTTATTATATGGGATCAATTGGACCCATACATAAATCAGATTCTTTGAAAAATTTATTACCTTTTATGTTCGATAAAGCGAATCTATAACGATTTCGTTAGTAAAAAATAAAATAAATTGATTATTTTCTTAATTTAAACAGTAATAAATTTTTAGAATAAAATACGTTGTAGTATTTTTGTGGTTCGTAAAAAAAATAAATAGTTTATATATGAAACCAATTACAAAAGAAGTATATCTAAAATGGTATGAAGACATGCAGTTTTGGAGAAAGTTTGAAGACAAATTAGCAGCCTTATATATACAACAAAAAGTAAGAGGATTTCTTCATTTATATAATGGACAAGAAGCCGTTTTAGCAGGTGCATTACATGCTATGGAATTAGGTGGAAAAGATAAAATGATTACTGCGTACAGAAATCACGTTCAGCCAATCGGTATGGGCGTTGATCCAAAAGCAGTAATGGCAGAATTATTAGGTAAAGTTACTGGTACTTCAAAAGGTATGGGAGGCTCTATGCATATTTTCTCTAAAGAGCATGGTTTTTATGGAGGACATGGTATTGTAGGTGCTCAAATTCCTGTTGGTGCAGGTATGGCTTTTGCTGATAAATATTTTGAAACGGGTGGTGTTACATTGACTTATTTTGGTGATGGTGCAGCGCGTCAAGGATCATTACATGAAGCCTTTAATATGGCAATGACTTGGAAATTACCAGTAGTGTTTATATGTGAAAACAATGGTTACGCTATGGGAACTTCTGTAGAACGAACTGCCAATCATACAGATATTTGGAAGTTAGGTTTAGGATACGAAATGCCTTGTGGACCTGTAGATGGAATGAATCCTGTTAAAGTTGCTGAAGCTATGCATGAAGCTATGGAACGTGCTAGAAGAGGCGAAGGTCCAACATTCTTAGAAATGAAAACATACAGATATAGAGGACATTCTATGTCTGATGCACAACATTATAGAACCAAAGAAGAAGTGGAAGAATACAAAAAAATTGATCCAATTACTCAGGTTTTAGATATTATTAAAGAGAAAAAGTATGCTACTGAAGCAGAAATTGAAACAATAGATCAAAGAGTAAATGATTTAGTTGCTGAATGTGAAAAATTCGCAGAAGAATCTCCTTTCCCTGAAGCACAACAATTATATGATGTGGTTTACGAACAAGAAAATTATCCATTTATTCCTCACAGACTATAAATTATGGCAACAGTAATTACAATGCCCCGTTTAAGTGACACCATGACAGAAGGAGTGGTAGCCACTTGGTTGAAAAAAGTGG
>JBFYPW010000050.1:0-15506 GCA_041303115.1 Flavobacterium sp. | reverse complement strand
CCACTATACGAAACCATAATTACCGATTTATTAGAAAACCAATATGCTGTTTGTGATGCTTTCTTTTCTGAAGAAGCGGTGCAAATTATGCGTGCGGAATTAGAACAAAAATTGGAAACAACTGAGTTTAAAAAATCGGCAATTGGAAATAAATCGGATGAAGTGGTAAAAGAAGAAATTCGTGGCGATTATATTTTTTGGCTGAATGAAGAAGATAAAAACAAAGCTTCAGAAACGTTTTTCAACACCATCAACGATTTTGTAACGTACATCAATGCGACTTGTTATTTAGGTATTACTACTAAAGAATTTCATTATGCAATGTATCCAAAAGGCACTTTTTACAAACGTCATTTAGATGTGTTTAAAAACGATACGCGACGAAAATTATCTATAGTTTGTTATTTAAACGACGAAAATTGGCAACCCGAATTTGGTGGCGAATTGGTCATTTACAAACCAGAAGAAGAAATTAAAATTTACCCATTAAAAGGCCGAGTGGTCATTTTTGAAAGTCAAATTTTAGAACACGAAGTCAAACCCGTTCATAGAAAAAGATTTAGTATTACGGGTTGGTTGAAAACGAGTTAATAATTTAGTAAAAATTACTTCTTAAACCCTTCCAAAGCCTTCTTCGTAAAAGCACTCAGTACCAATTTTCCAGAAATTTCAGCGCGTTCGCATAACAACGTGCTCCAATGTGCGGTATTTTGCCACAATACTTGTTTCATTTCAGCTAACGCCTCTGGGTTGTAGCTGGCTAATTGTGAAGCGAATTTTTCTAATTCTGAATCCAAATCTTCAGGTTGTACTAATTTGGCAAACAGCCCTTTTTCAAAAGCCCAAGTGGCAGGTTTCCATTCGTTTCCGGCTAAAGTTAATTCGCCCATAGCGGTGTGTCCAATTTTTCGGCTCACGGCAGGTTCAATTACAAAAGGGCCAATTCCTATAGTTAATTCTGAAAGTTTTACATCAGCTTTTGTTGTGGCAATAGCATAATCGCAAGCAGCAATAATTCCTACACCACCTCCAACGGCTTTTCCTTGTACTTTTCCAACAATTAATTTCGAACAGTTTCGCATGGCGTTTATCACATTCGCAAAACCAGAGAAAAATTGTTTTCCGTCTGTTAAATTGTCAATTTGTACTAATTCATCAAAAGAAGCACCCGCACAAAAGGTAGATCCTTCGCTTTGTAAAACAATAATGGTAGCGGCTTCATTTGCATCTAAATCCTGAATTGTTTTCACTAATTCTTGTAATTGCGCGCTTGGAAACGAATTTCCTGCTGGATGAAAAAAGGTGATGTATCCAACATTGTTTTTTACTTCTTGTTTTACGAAAGCTGTCATATTATCTTTTTAAACTAAAGTGTGATTTAAATTCTTTCTGAACGCCAGCTTCCTTGTATTCAATTTTAAACCAATAATCCGTTGAAGGCACTTCTTCACCATTCAATTTTCCATCCCAGCCACTTGCATACGGATTTATTTGTTTTAATAATTTTCCGTATCGATCAAAAATAAAAATTTTAGCTTCAAATTCGGGTGTTAAACCAGAAATATTCCATGTATCGTTATAACTATCACCGTTTGGTGTAAAATAATTTGGATACGAAATGGTAGTTACCGAGTTGGATTGTTTTATGGGTAAACATCCATTTACATCTTTAGCATAAACGGTATAAACACCATTTGGCAAGTTTGTAAAAACTGGGCTGGTTTGCCAATCTACTTGATTTAAACTAAACTCATAAGTACCAAATCCACCAATTACTTCAGCCTGAATGGTCGCTAATCCGCTAGCAAAAATTTCAGAAACCAATTCTAATTTTACAGAATTAGGTGCCGAAGACACAAATAATTCCATTTCATCCTCTTTAGAGCATAATGTAGTTGTATTGGTTACAACTACTTTATAAATTCCCGATGCCGACGCATTAAAAATAGCATTTTGTTGTCCTCCCGTTGAGTTTGGATTGGTAGGCGTCCATGAATATGAATAATTACCTGGTGTTATTGGTGTGGCATTTATTGGAAAACTTCCAGCTCCTGAACCCGGTTGCACGCATAAAAGTTTATAATCTATAATATCAAAATTTGGTAACGGATTGACTTTTAAATCTAAATATTGACCCAAACCTACACAATCATTATTTATATTACTATCTATTCTAACCCAAATATGCTGAAGATTTGGAACTGTATTTCTAAAGTCGTTTGGATTTGTCGTGTCTATTGGATTTACTTCTGCTAAAGCTTGTGCTTGGGTTGTGTAATAGGTTACTGTTAAGTTGGAACTATTTGCAAATAAAGCCAAAATGGTATTGGTTGCAGAAGCAAAACTATTGGTAGCTGCTGAAAAACTAAAATAATCAATACCATCAGTATCAGGATCGTTTAGGTCGATATAATCATCACATTCTTCCAAAACAATTTTTTGAAAAGTAGCTGGGATTTGTGTTGCCGAAACGATTAAATTTACTTGTGCAGTTCTAAAACAACCATCAGTATTTTCAATTCTTGCCCATACGATTCCATTGTTTGCAGAATTATAATTAGTTGTATTTGTAAGTGGTGCAACGTCATTTTGAGCATCTAATTGAGAGGCATGATAAGTAAAAGTCAAATTACTTTGATTGGATAAAAGTACGTTCGCTTCTGTTAAATTAAAATCGGTAATAGCATCTGTATCGCTATCACATTGTTTTAATGTAATTATTGGATTTATTACAGGCAATGGCGTTACTACTACATTAAAACTAGTGGTATTGAAGCAACTTGTAAGGGTGTTGAATAGTCTAACATAAATGATAGTAGTTGCACCTGTATACGATGTAATGGCATTTGTACCAGAAACCGCATCGTTTAGTAATAAGTGATACGTAACAGTAACGTTTGCTTGATTATTTAAGATTTCAGCCGTTTTTTGAGTTAAATTAAACGTAGTTTGACCGTTTGTGTCATTTCCATCTAAAGCATCATCACAAGATTTTAAATCTGAAATAGTAACTAAAGTTGGCAAATCATAATTAGTAACCACTACATTTGAAGATAATGCCGGACAAACGCCGCTTGCAGGAATGGTGTAGGTATAGGTTCCGCTAACATCAACTGCAGGATTAAAACTACTATTTGGTCTATTTACTCCATTTAAAGACCATGTTCCGCTTGTAGTAACATTAGTACCAAGTAATGAAAATAAATCAAATGGCGATTCATTTTTACAAGTATTTTTTGTTGTATTTGTACCTGCGTTATTAGCTTGTTCTATGGTAACATTCACTTTTACACTAATAAAAGTTAGCGCTGTATTACATGTTTTTGTAAATGAATAAATATATTCACCTGCAATATTCACTGTTGGATCGAAAATATTTTCTGCTAATGGCGCACCTCCAGTAGGCACTGTCCAAGTTCCTCCTGTTTCTGGATTTCCATTAATAGCGTCAAATAAATTGGTAGTAGTGGACGAACAAACAGCAACAGGTGTATCTTGCGGTGCACTTCCAAAACCTGAATAATAACCTGCATAACCTGCCGCACCACTTGCTCCAAAAACACCTACTGCTAATGGACCAGTTGACACTACATTTACGTTTCCAGTATAGCCTGAAATTCTATAAGTAACCCAATCAGCATTTCCAAGAACCGCTTGAGATTGAGAGGTATTAATTGGATTTCCGTTAATAGTTATTGATGCATTAGAATAAGTTAAAATCATTAAGTCTGCATTGTAAGTAGATGGCCCAATTTCATTAATTGCTGGTAAATAAACGGAGTTTTGAAAAAAGCAACTAAGTGGCGGAATAAAATTCAACCCAGAAGTAGGATAAGAAGAAGCTCCACCAATTAATTGATAGGCAAAAACCGGCTTTGATGATTTTACATATATGTTTTTATTAGTAGCACTACCTTGATAATTAGAGTTTGGTACTAAATAATAATCACCAGCATTTAAAGTTATTGCTGCTACCGTATTTCCATTTACGAAAATTTGAGTATTATCTTCATTTGCAATAATTAATGGTAATTCCATTTGAGGTAAACCGTTTCCTTCAATAAATATATATTCTGTTCCAATTTGAGAAGAAGATACTATTTGATCTAAGGTAAAATCTGATCCATTATTTGATACGCCCCCAGTAGCATTACCAGTGCTAACTGCTACAGGTTTTGTTGCAGTTAATGAAGCGCCAATAAAACCAGTCCAGTTAGCGGTAACATCTGTATATCCTGAAAAAACAATAGATTCTCCTTCATTTAATGTAAATGTTTGATTATCAGAAGTGATATTTCCTGTGCCAGAAACAAATACCACACTAGAATTATAATCCGATAAATTTATCACTGTATTGTTTTCTGTAGCCATAACACTGGAAACAAAATTTCTAATTGAAACTTCTCCACCTTGTGGTGTGCTTCCTAATCTGAAAGAAGTTCCTATCCCTGGTCTTCCTTTTGAAATTAGTGTTTCTGCATGATTTTGATGCCTCATTCTAAAACTTACATAAAAATCTTTAGTACCTTGTAAAATTAGTCCTTTGTCATTTTTAACAATATTAACATCACTAAGATCTAAAAACATTTGAGTAGGTTGTCCTAAACCAACAGAAACTACCGCAGGAGTTGCTTGTGAAATTGTAAAAGGCGAACCCGTAATTGGCGTTCCATTACCTGTTGTTACCGTTACTTGAAACGGAACAGTTTCTGGAGTTGAGATATACAAATAATGATTTTCAATTGCAGTATCATCCCTAGAGTGCAATGGCGGTAACCAATGCTTGTTACTCAACTGAGCATGACTTGTAATAAACGTTAAAACAGTAAGTAAAATATATATTTTTTTCATTGGGTTGAAGTATGAATAACAAATTTATTCTATTTTTAGTTAAATCTTATATATTAAAAGAAAAAGGTACCTTAAGGTACCATCCAGTTTTAGTTTTTAATTAAAATTATGGGTTAATTTGAAAAGTTTGAGTTACGTTTTGTGCTGCTCCTCTAACATTTATGGCTTTCCCTGTTTCGTCTAAAACGAACGCTACGAAACTCATATTTGCTCCATTAGAAACCGAACTAGGAATGGTAATAGTAAAATTTTTAGTAACTGTAGCTCCAGCATTTGTTCCTGTTAATGCGTCGCCGTTTACTAAATCAGTTAAACAAGCTCTTAAAACATGGTTGTGTTCAAAATTAACAATTGGATTTTGTCCATTAAAATATGATGTGGCGTTTACCTGATTGTAAATTAAACCATCTTCTAAAACATAAACAACTAATTTTAAATTAGAAAAATTTTCTAAAAATTTAATGTTCACATTTAAGTTTAATGTTCCGCCAGTAACTGTTGAATTTAATGCTAAACCTAAATTTGCATTTGGTTTTATTTGATTTTTAACTTCGGTTGTCGAAATTTCATTATCCCAAAGGACTTTTCTATTTAACATAGCGGTTGGATATCCTGTCACCCCAATTAATTGTTCTAATGGTGCCGCTGGAAAATTATAAGGATCCGGTGATGAGGCAACGCTTCGGTGAATGGATACAGGATAAGCACGAAGTTGTTCCGACTCTACTTGTTTAATTCCGTGTAAAACTCTCGGACAATATTGACACCAAGTTCCAGTATAATCTTCAATTAATACGTTTTTTAAAAATTTACCAGATATGGGCTGTTCAATAACTGCAGAATTAACTGAATTATCTTCCCAATCGTTTGAGATGCAAGATATATTTATTAACCCTAAAAAAGTAATTGCTGCGAACAGAATTTTTCTCATATAATTTTTTGTTTTTCAGTAGTTTGGTATAAAACTTCTTATGCAAATTTAAAAAAATTTTTTATAATGCTGAAAATATCTTTTATTTGCTAATAAATAACTTTCAAATAATGAAAAAATTAGTTTTAACTTCTATGCTATTTATTTGTGTATTAGGACTTTCACAAAATAAATTACCGAGTATTTCACTTAAAAATTTAGAAGGAACAACTGTTTCTACTACTCAAAATTTTATAGAAAAAGACAAAGTATATGTTTTTTGCTTTTGGGCTACTTGGTGCGCGCCTTGTATTCAAGAGTTAGATGCAATTAGTGAGGTTTATGATGAATGGAAATCACAAGCCAATGTGGAAGTTATTGCCGTTTCAATTGATGATGCTAGAACCAATAAAAGAGTTAAACCTTTAGTTAACGGGAAAGGTTGGGAATACTCGATATTAATGGATACCAATCAAGATTTTAAAAGAGCTTTAGGCATTTCAAACCCACCTTTTACAGCAGTAGTTAAAAATGGAGAAATAGTTTTTACTCAAAATGGTCATACACCTGGAAGTGAAAATCAGTTGTTAGAACAAATTAAAGCGCTTAAATAATGAAGAAAATATTCAGTTTTACGTTTTTATTTTCAGCACTTTTTTCTTTTGCTCAGAATGCCGATTCTACCAAAACGAAATTAAAAGTGTATGGTAGTTTTGAAAGAAATGGGCAATGGTACACCAATGATAAAAACAGAGGAATTAACCACGATACTGTGCCATTACGCGCTAACAATTATTTCAATGTAAATTTCAATTACAAAAAATTTACTTTTGGAACGCAAGTGGAATCGTATATGAATGAGGCATTATTAAATTTTAATCCAAAATATAAGGGTACAAATTTTGCTACTTATTATGTTAATTATAAATCCAAAAAATTAGATATAACTTTAGGTCATTATTACGTTCAGTTTGGAAGTGGCTTGGCACTAAGAACATGGGAAGACCGATCCTTAGGTATTAATAATGCGTTACGTGGCGCAAAAGTCGTGTACTCGCCAATAGATGAAATTACTTTTACAGCTTTATACGGAAAGGCAAGAACTGGTTTTGATGTGGCAAATGGCGATGTTTTCGGATTTAACACAGATGTTAATGTTAGTCAACTTTTAAATTTTGATGCATTTGATTTTAAATACGGTTTTAGTGCTGTTAGTAGATACGAGAAATTACCAGTTTCTGTTCAAAATTTTAGTGCTTTTACTAATTTGTTTTCAAACCGATTTGAATTGGGTTATAAAAATTATTATGTAAATACCGAGTATGTTTTTAAATCAAGAGACGCCATAATTAAACAAAATGTTTTGGATACTAATTTTGCTAAAGAGGGTAGTGCTTTATTAGTGAATTTTGGATATTCTAAAAAAGGGATTGGTTTTGACGCCAATTTAAGACGTGTTGAAAATATTCAATTATTAGCACAAAGAAATTTAGATAATTATCCAACGCTTTCAAGTACAAGTTTAAATTATAACGATAAGATTTTAAATTTTGTTCCTAGTTTAACCAAACAACATCATTCTAACTTAGCGAATATTTATGTGTATCAAGCCCAGTTTCAAGTAGTGATGGATGAATCTACACAGATAAACAAATTTGGAGAAATTGGAGGTCAATTTGATTTTTTCTACGACTTTAAAAAAGGTACTGCTTTAGGAGGAAAATATGGAACGAAAATTAATTTAAATGTATCTTCTTGGTTTAATTTGAAAGCAAAATACAGATACACAAATAATGCTGGAGAAAACATCCAAAATTATCAGGCAGAATTATTTAATGCTAAAGAGAAGTATTTTTCAGATTATAATATTGAAATTACTAAAAAGGTTTCCAAAAATTTCAAAACAGCATTCACGTATATCAATCAGTATTACAACAACAAACAAATTCAAGGTATTTTCAATGAGTACATTATTAATTCTCACACCCTATTTTCAGAATCAACCTATCAACTATCTGATACAAAATCGATTACTTTTGGTTTAGAACATATGTGGGCAGATAATGATAGAAAAAATTGGGCAGCAGGAACCATAGAGTACAATCATAACGAAAACTGGTCAATATTTGCTATGGATATGTATAATTATGGTTTTGACCATAAAACGCTTACCATTAGCGAAACAGATTTGTTTGATATTCACTTCTATAATTTTGGAGCTGCTTATAAAAAAGGAAGTACACGTGTGGCATTAAATTATGGCCGTCAACGTGGCGGTTTAGTTTGTGCAGGAGGTGTATGCCGATTTGTTCCTCCAAGTTCTGGTTTAGGATTACAAATTACAACTTCATTTTAATATAAAAATCCCATTTAATTTTAATTGGGATTTTTTTTAAAAAAACGCACGCAACTGAATCGTACCCGTATGCACCGTTTTACTTGTTTCTGATTTTCGTCCGTTATAATTTACCGAAACATCTAAAAATTGCGTAATATTTTTTTGAAACAAAAGTTGCCAAGTAGTATTTTTTCCGTTTTGTAACCCTTCTAACAGCTGAAAGCCAACAGGAGAAGCAGCACTTCCAGTAAAATTATTATTGATATAAGTAAATATTCCATTTAATGAAAATCCTTTTTCTGTATTCCAATTAAATGACGTGCCTAGTTGTTGCTGTTTTAATTTCTCTAAATTTCCGATTGTATTTTCTTTACTATTATTTTCATAAAAAACATCCCAACTTGCATTTTTATTAAAAATATATGACACTTTAGGAGCAATTTCTAAGCCACTAATATTAAAATTTCTACTTGCATAATTATCCGAAATGCTTTTTAAATTTGAAGTACTTGTTTGCAATTGAAATAACCAGAATTTTTGTACTAAATGCACATATTGAAGCTGATGACTTTTAATATAGTTTTCTTGACTTCCAAAATTCAAAATATTTTTTAACGCACTTGAATTGTAAGTATAGGTTACTGAATTTTTCTGTTTTCCTTTATTAAAAAACAAACTATTTCTAAAATTAGTATTCAAACCAATTAAATCTTTATCCGGAATTGAAAAAGGATTCCATTCAAAAACATTGGAATTTCGAGTTATTTTTTTATCAATAATTAATGAAGTTTGATTGTAAAATTTTGATAAAAACTTCTTAAATCCTGTTTCATTTTGCCAGACATTTCCATTAAAAGTAAGGGTTTGACTAAACTTGTTTTGATACGTTCTAATAAATATCTGATTGGGTAGAAAAATTTTCACATATTTTGCCAAATCAGAAAAGGTTGCAATTTCAAATTCTTGAAGTTCCTGAATGTTGTTGTTGTTATAATCGTTCCACATATATATTCCTCGGCCGGCATCAACTTCTAAAAACGTAAATTCTTGTTGTGCAATACTTCCCGAATTATTTTCATAAAAAGTTGTAGTTTGAATTAGTTGATTAAAAAAGGAATCAGAATAGTTTACTCTCGAATTTATTGAAGGTTCTGTAGCGCGATTATCTGCAAATTTTAAGGTTCTATAATTGATGAATATGCCTAAGTTTCTTCTATCGTTTTTGATAATTTGCGATTTTAAATAAGTTGAAAATGATGTGTTTACTCGTTGTAATAGATTGTTTTTAATACTATCATTTTGTCGAATTAAATACCCCATTTCAGTATACACTTTTGTTGAATCGCCGCGGCCAATAAAGCTTCCAAATTCTGAAAATCGTTGACTAAAATTGCTTAAAATTTTGGTTTCATTTGCTATTTCTTTATTGTTTTCAAATCTAAAATTAGCAGCTACATAGTTTTTCTTAAAATGATATTTAGCAACATTTTGACTTGTTAAAAAATTTGATGTACTTGAATTATTTTTACTATCCATCAAACTAATTTGTGTTTGAAGTGCTAAATTTTTATTTTTTGTAAAGGATTGAAACGTGTGTTTATTTCCAGAAAAATTGGTAGAATATTCTAATTTTTCAAATTGGTATTTTCCATATGTTTTCCATTTCATAGTATCTTTTTGAACGGAATTAAATTGGATACCACCCACCAATAACAGCTGATTGCCTAATGGATTGGTAAGGTTCCAATCTCGATTAAACTCAATATTATACAATCGCTCAATAGGTTTAAAATTTTCTTGAATGTAATTAATAGTAGCAAAAGATTGCACCTGAATTCCTTTGGAAAACAATTGCTGTTTCAGATTTAATTTTGTGGCAATTCCTTGGTTATTGGCATCATTTAAATTTGAAAATAAGTTTTCATCGTGATTAGAAATGGCAATTTCGGTTTCAATTTCGGTTTTTTCTGTTGGTGAAAAAGAACTGACAATTGTAGCAATTTGAATTTTTGTAGGTGCAATTAGCTTAACAATTGGTTCGTAACTTCCTTGTGGAACACCCGAAATCGGCGCTACATATTCGTAAATTTTTCCAATCGTATTGCTACTGGCTAAAATATAATTTCCTAAATTATTTCCTAAAAAAGTAAATTTTACTTGGTATAACGTTTGTGTGGCATCCGTAGAAAAAACAAAAATTTCAGTGTTATTTACTTGTGCTTTTTTATAGAGTATCTTATTTTCCGAATATGTATCTACATAAGCAGAAGGGGCATTCATTAGGTTTGCATCGTCTCCAGCAAGTTGTAATGTTTGAATTTGATTTTCTGATAAACTTTGTTGTAATGGCTGGTTTTTTACATCATTTTCATTGTACACATAAGCACCAATGCTAAACTTGTCGCTTTCGTGCTGAAAACCGCCGTAGCTTAAAAAACGGGTATAATTTCTATCCGAATATTGATATTCCATGACAATACGCATTTCGGAAGTAATTGGAAAAGTGGCATTAAAAATAATTTCTCCTGCGTTATAATCTATAATATAATCTTTGTTTTCGCCTCGCTCTTTTAAAATTCCGTTTACATAAACACGTTCTGAACCAGAAATAATTAACACATATAATTCGCCATTATTTCCACGTAGTTTGTAAGGCCCTTGATTCCCTTCTTGTCCTGTGAAATTACTTTTTGCATATTGCCCTCGAACTAATGAAGCAGCAAAAAACAAATCGTTTTTTTTGGTATTTCCCCAATTAAAATGCGAGAAAAGACCTTGCACTTTTTTGTTAAAATTTAAAAAGCTTGTTTTTCTATTTTCTAAAAATAAATCACCCGCTCTTATGTTCCAGTTTTTAGATGATAGTTCAATAAATATTTGATCAAATTCATCAATTTTTTGCGAATAACCGCCTTCTTGCAAGGGTATATTACTATCTTGAATAGATGCTTTTAATGTAATATCGTCAGATAATTTCCCAGAAATTTGTAAATCTAAATTGGAATTTAAAACTGTGTTTTGGTTATTTCCCACTGTGAATCCTCGAGAAATACTTCCATTGGTTTTCAAGCCATTAAAAATAGGAATTTGTTTTTTTGTGTTTTCTGAAAAAGTAAGTAATCGTCCGTTTTCATTCGGCACAATTTTTTTTTCGTCGTAAATAGTATAGGTTTTGGTTAAGAAATCTGGTAATTGATAATATTGCACTCGAACTGAATCTTGAAATATTTTTTTGAAAATTAATTTTTTTGTTTGATAATTAAATGAATAAAAAGAAGTGTCAATTTCTTGTTGCTTTACATTGAAAATTTTAAATGAATTTGGATTTAATGCAGAAGTATCAATAAGAATTTCTTTATTTGTATACGCAAATTTTTTACTTTTGAATGCGTTGTTTTTCTCTTGACCAAAGCCAACAGAAACAAAACAAAACAATAAAAGACAACTAATTTGTTTATACATACGGTAAAAGTACTGATATTTGTATAAACGTGAAAATTTCGATTTTTGTATACCATTCAATTTGCTTAATTTTGACAATAAATAACAACTTACATCACAATGAAAAAATCACTTTCTATTTTATTTTTATTTCTTTCGTTAAGCACATTTGCTCAAGAAATTCGTTTTTCAAGAATTGACAGTTTATTAAACTATTTATATGAAAACGATAAATTTATGGGTTCGCTTTGCATTCGTTTAGGCGATGAAGTAGTTTTTAAACAAGCCTATGGGTTTTCTGAAGCAACTAAAGGAGTGCGTGCCAATGGTGCCACGAAATATAAAATTGGATCTATATCTAAAACGTTTACCGCCACTATGATTATGCAATTGGTGGAAGAAAAAAAGATTGTATTAACGACTAAATTAAATCGATTTTTTCCAAAAATTGATCAATCTGATAAAATTACAATTGAACATTTATTGTATCAACGCACAGGAATAAAAGACTATGCAAATGCAGATGCTACATTAACAGATGTGTTGGGCAAACCAAATACGAAAGAGTTGATACTAAAAAAAATAGAAAATTATTCTTCTATTTTTGAAGCTGATACCAAACACGAATACAGTAATTCTAATTACTTTATTTTAGGTTTAATTATAGAGAAAATTACTAAAAAATCATTTGCAGAAAATTTAAAAACAAGAATTTCAGATAAATTAGAGTTAAAAAACACGTATTACACAAACGATAAAACAGACATTTCTAAAAGGGAAAGTTATTCCTACACATTTAATGGTGAATATTGGGATAAAATTGACGAATGGAACAATGACATTGCTTTTTCGTCAGGTGGAATTATTTCAACACCGGAAGATTTAACAAAATTTATTCGTGCCCTTTTTAAAGGAAATTTAGTTACACCCGCTTCTTTAGAACTAATGAAAACACTTAAAGATACTTACGGAATGGCTTTAATTCGTTTCCCATTTGGAGAAAGAAAATTTTATGGTCATAACGGAAAAATTGAAGGTTTCGGATCGACAATGGGTTATTATGAAAAAGATGATTTGACAATTTCTTTAATTGTAAACGGTGAAAATTATAGTCAAAACGACATTATGATTGGAATTTTAAGTATATATTATAAATTACCTTATCCGTTTCCGAATTTTAAAAAGTTAGATGCAGAATTAATTCAAAAATATTCTGGAACCTTTGCCTCTAAAGAGGTTCCTTTAAAAATTACAGTTTTTGAAAAAGAAGGAAATTTATTAGCTCAAGCTACAGGACAACCAAGTTTTCCATTAACTTTTTCTAGAGATGATGTTTTTGTATTTGTTCAAGCTGGAATAGAAATTGAGTTTACCTCTGTGACTTCTTTCGTTTTAAAACAAGGAGGCATGAAATTTAATTTTACTAAGGAATAGAAATATTTTATCTTAGCCAATTAATTGATCAAAATGAAATATTACATAATAGCGGGCGAAGCATCTGGCGATTTACACGGTTCCAACTTAATGAAAGCCATTTTAGCCAAAGATCCAACTTCAGAAATTCGTTTTTGGGGTGGTGACTTAATGCAAAATATGGGTGGCACCTTAGTAAAACATTATCGTGAATTAGCTTTTATGGGTTTTGCCGAAGTGATTATGAATTTGCGAACCATTTTAGGTAATATTTCTTTTTGTAAGAAAGACATTCTTGATTTTCAACCAGATACTTTAATTTACATTGATTACCCAGGTTTTAATATGCGAATTGCGAAATGGGCTAAGAAATTAGGTATTCAAAATCAGTATTATATTTCTCCTCAAATTTGGGCTTGGAAAGAAAATCGCATCAAAGACATCAAGCGGGATGTTGATAAAATGTACGTTATTCTGCCTTTTGAAAAAGACTTCTACGAGAAAAAACATAATTTTCCAGTTGAATTTGTAGGTCATCCGTTAATTGATGCCATTTCCGATAGAAAGCAAACCAATTTTGAACAATTTACTAAAGAAAACAATTTAACAAATCAACCAATTATTGCTTTATTGCCAGGAAGCAGAAAACAAGAAATTGAAAAAATGCTTTCCGTTATGCTGTCG
This sequence comes from Flavobacterium sp., assembly GCA_041303115.1. Taxonomy (GTDB): domain Bacteria; phylum Bacteroidota; class Bacteroidia; order Flavobacteriales; family Flavobacteriaceae; genus Flavobacterium. The sequence goes on along the minus strand of JBFYPW010000050.1, from coordinate 1,869 downwards.
GTTGTTGCTAAATTTCCTAATTATCAATTTGTTATTGCTGGTGCGCCAAGTCAAGAATTTCAATTTTATAAAACATTTTTAACAACCAAAAATGTAAAATTTGTAAGTAATAAAACGTACGATTTATTAAGTGTTTCTCATGCTGCGTTAGTAACTTCTGGAACAGCCACTTTAGAAACAGCATTGTTTAAAGTGCCACAAATTGTGTGTTACAAAGCAAACAAAATTTCTTATGAAATTGCAAAACGCATTATTACTTTAAAATTTATTTCTTTAGTCAATTTAATTATGGATAAAGAAGTGGTTAAAGAACTAATTCAAAATGAGTTAAATGCCCATAATTTAGAAATTGAATTGCACAAAATTTTATTAGGAAAATCTAGAGAAATCATTCAAAATGAATACGAAATTTTAGAACAAAAATTAGGAGGAAAAGGCGCAAGTGAAAAAACCGCGAATGGTATAATTTCTTCAATTAAAAATTAATTTGTAAATTTATAATTCATAAAAACCCAAATCATGAAAAAATTAATTTATATTTTTCTACTAACTATTTTCTTATATAGTTGTAAATCCTTGCAAAAGCCAGCAATTGTTACTTCAAAACAAGTGGCTCAAAAAACAGGAAGTTATACTTTTACAGAAAAAACAGGATTAGAAAAACCGGTAAAGCCAACAAAAAAAGAATTAAAAGCGATTGAAAAAGCAAAGCAAATAGCTCTACAGGATAGTATTGAACAATCCAAAATAAAAGTTGTCATTGAAGAGGATACACCGCAAGATTTTACGCCTACCTTTGAAGTTTCAGACTACATAAAACAACAAATTCTTAATGTTGCGGCAGAAAGTTTAGGGTCACCATATAGAGGAGGTGGTACTACACCAGCTGGTTTTGATTGTTCTGGTTTTGTAAAATATACTATGGATCAATTTGATATCGCCTTACCAAGAAATTCTGCTGAAATGGCTAAAACAGGTAAGCGTATTTTAAAAAAGGATGCAAAACCTGGTGATTTAATCTTTTTTAACACGAACGGAAGCAACATTAGTCATGTTGGAATAGTAACCGAAAACACGGATGGTGTAATTAAGTTTATTCACTCCTCTACAACACGAGGTGTAGTGTATTCATCTACTTCTGATGGTTATTATGCAAGAACTTTTGTATGTGTAAATAGGATTTTGGAATAAATTTTTGTTATTTATTTCTGCATTTTTTACTGAAAAATAATCCCAAATTGTTTTTCTATCGTAAACAAACCTACTAACTAATGAAATTTATTAAATTCCCAATTGTTCCCATACTTGGCGGCTTTAGTATTGGAATTGTAATTCAATATTACTTTCAAATTGCCTTGCTTTCTATTTTATTAGGATTGACATTCAATATCTTTTGTTTTTTAGCGGTTTATTTTTATATCATAAAAAAGAAATTAAACACCTTTGTTTTTGAAAGTGTAGTAGTGCTTTTGTGTTTAAATTTAGGCATTTTGTCTAATTATTTTAACACACAAATAAATTATAAATCGCATTTTTCAAATTCAATTTTAGAAAGAAACCTTATACAAGGATTGGTATCTGAAAAATTAAAATCAACAACGTATTATGATAAATTTATTTTAAAATCAACACACATTAATGGGCAAAATTGTATGGGCAAAATACTGCTTTATGTCCCAAAAAAACAGAAAACAGAAATAGAGATTGGCAACAAAATAAAGTTATTTGAAACGCCAAAAATCCTTCAAAACGCGTTAAATCCAAATCAATTTGATTATTCTAAATATTTAAAAAATCAGAATGTTTTTCATGAAATCAAAATCAAAGAGACAAATACAATTAGTGTTTCAACAGACATAAATTTTTATT
>JBFYPW010000049.1:0-15870 GCA_041303115.1 Flavobacterium sp. | reverse complement strand
AAGTTAGAAGACGAAATGAAAGAAGTGCAACATCATTTAGATAATTTAATTGATTTTGCTATTGATTATTTCGCCAAATTAAAAGAAAAATACGGAAAAGGAAGAGAGCGTCAAACGGAATTAAGAAGTTTTGATACGATTGAAGCTACGAAAGTAGTTTTACGTAATACCAAATTATACGTGAACAAAGAAGAAGGTTTCTTTGGAACAGGTTTGAAGAAAGACGAATATGTGGCCGATTGTTCCGATATTGATGATGTAATTGTTTTCCTAAGAGATGGAAGAATGATGATTGCCAAAGTAGACGATAAAAAGTTCGTAGGTAAAGATATCATTCATATCGCTGTTTTCGATAAAAACGACAAACGTACCATTTATAATATGATTTATCGTGATGGTAAAAATGGTTCTACATTTATTAAACGATTTAATGTTTCTGGAGTAACTCGTGATAAATTTTATGATTTAACACAAGAAAAACCAGGTTCGCAAGTCTTATATTTCTCTGCCAATCCAAATGGAGAAGCTGAGGTCGTTACGATTTTATTACGCCAAGTCGGTAGTATTAAGAAACTGAAATGGGATCAAGATTTTTCTGATATTGCCATTAAAGGTCGTGCAAGTAAAGGAAATACGGTTACAAAATATCCTATTAAGAAAATTGAATTAAAAGAAAAAGGAATTTCAACACTTCGCCCAAGAAAAATTTGGTTTGACGATACAGTTCATCGTTTAAATGTTGATGGAAGAGGTGAGTTGTTAGGCGAGTTTAAACCTAACGATAGATTGCTTATCGCGAATCAATCGGGAAAAATTAAAACCATTATTCCAGAATTGACCACGCATTTTGATGAAGATATGATTGTGATGGAAAAATGGAATCCTAAGAAACCAATTTCTGCAATTTATTACGATGGAGAAAAAGAGCGTTACTTTGTAAAGCGTTTCTTAATTGAAAACGAAAATAAAGAAGAAATTTTTATAACAGAACACGAGTCGTCTCAATTAGAAATTATTTCAACAGATTGGCTGCCAATGGCTGAGGTAGTTTATGCGAAAGTGAAAGGCGTACAAAAAGACAATCAAATTGTGAATTTAGATGAGTTTATTGCTGTGAAAGGAATTAAAGCACTTGGAAATCAATTGACTACAGATAAAATAAAACAGATAAACATATTAGAATCATTACCTTATGAAGAGATTTTAGACGAACCAGAAGCTATGGTTTCTGAAGAATCTAATTCTGAATCACAAGATTTTAATATTGAATTAGACGATGACGGACAAATAACGTTGAGTTTAGAGTAAATTTCAAATACAAACCTGATAGGTTTAAAACTATCAGGTTTTTTTATATCTTAATTCGTTACATCAGCATCTTTTAATTTTTCATCCATAATTTTATTATTGTATAAAACCACGGGTTTTTTGCTGTTTTTCTTCATTCTTAAATTTAAAAACTCTACAAATAACGAGAAGAAAATAGAGAAGTATAAATATCCTTTTGGAATACTATGAACGGTTTCACCGCCAAAGAATTTAAAATTAGCTAAATGTGAACCTTCTGCTAAAAGCATCACTCCAATTAAAATTAAGAAAGATAATCCTAAAATTTGTATGGTTGGGTGATTGTTTACGAATTTACTAACAGGTCCTGCAAAAATCATCATAATTATAATTGAAATAATAATTGCCATAATCATAATTTCAATTGCACCAGCTGCACCAAAACCAACTGGTGGCTCAGCAGCACTTACCAAACCAATTGCCGTTAAAATACTATCAAACGAGAAAACAATATTTAACAAAGCAATTTGTAAAATAGCAGCACCTAATGTATTACTGGCTTTTCCATTAGTTCCTTCTTCATCACCTTCAAGTTTATGATGTATTTCGGATACGGATTTGTATAATAAAAATAATCCACCACCAAAAATAATTATGCTTTGTCCAGATATTTCTCCTGATAAAAACCCTAAATCAAAATCGAAAAAAGATTTATTTAAACTCATTACCCAAGTTATACCAAAAAGCAGTATAACTCGAAATGTCATAGCTAACAACAATCCGATTCTTCTTGCTTTAGGCTGGTCTTTTTCTTCAAGTTTTCCAGACACAATTGATAAAAATACAATATTATCAATTCCAAGAATAATTTCTAAAAAAGTTAAGGTTAATAGTGCAATCCAAGCGTCTGGGTTGGTTAATATTTCCATTTGGTAAGGTATAGATTTTGTTTTTAGAATTTAGCCTTTTATAAGACACACATATATTTTACGTTGAAAACTATAATTTAGTTACAGAACCAAATTGTTTTTTTGCATCTCCAACAAATGAATATTCAAAATTATATTTTAAGTCTTTGGTATTTAGTATTTTAACGTGAATTGCTTTTTTTTCTGCTCTGTTTTTTGGTTTCACATTTTCTAAAATATATTCACAGTCATTTATCCAACGAATTGTAAAAGTATCAATAACTTGATTATAGTTTTCAATTTGAATAGAATCATTTCTTTCAAATGAACTGGTTAGTTTTTTACCATCAAAAGTGGTTTCTGAAGTAAATTTCCCGGTTTTAAAATCGGTACACTTTCTTTCTTGATTGTAACAAGAAACAAGAGTTAAAGCTAATAGTAATATGATTTTTTTCATTTTATGTTTTCTAACAATTTTGATATTTATCGAGTTATTTCCTTTTCACCAATACTAAATTAAACACATAGGAAATAATTATGTTAAATTTAGTAGCTTCGCTATGCATTGAAAACATAGATTAACTATTTTTTACTTAGCTACTTTACAACTTTCCACTTTTACTTCTCAAACATACTTTTCATTATGGTATTAATGCCCTTAAACATCAAGTAAACGGAAAAACCACAAATTATAATTCCTAAAATCGCCACATAAATAAATAAAGGATGCTTTTGATTTTTAAAGCTACTATTTAAGATAAAAACACCTACAAATAGCGTAGGCAGTGAACCTAATAATATACGAAGTCCTTTGTTTAGTATTATTTTATTTACAGACATATTATCTTTATTTTTGGCTAGTATAAAAATCAACCGCTTTTCTTACACTGCCATACTCTTGTAATAATTTGGCACCTATTTCATACGACACTGGAATTTCATCCATTATCATTCGTATTCCTCTATCAATTAATTTATCATTACTTAATTGCATATCTACCATTTTATTGCCTTTTACTTTACCTAAAGCAATCATAGTGGACGTAGAAATCATATTTAATACTAATTTTTGTGCTGTTCCTGCTTTCATTCTGCTACTACCAGTAACAAATTCAGGTCCTACAATTACATCAATAGGATATTTTGCTGTTTGCGAAAGTGGGCTTTGCGCATTACAACTGATACTTCCGGTAATAATATTATTTTCATTACATTTTTGCAATCCGCCAATCACATACGGAGTCGTTCCAGAAGCGGCAATACCGATTACAACATCATTTTCATTAATTTTCCACGCTTTTAGGTCTTTCCACGCTTGTTCTTTATCGTCTTCAGCAAATTCAACGGCTTTTCTAATTGCGGTATCGCCACCTGCAATAATTCCAATAACGGTATCAAAATCTACACCAAACGTTGGCGGACATTCACTTGCATCAACTACGCCTAATCTACCAGAAGTTCCAGCGCCAATATAAAATAATCGTCCACCTATTTTCATTTTAGCAATAATTTGTTCAATTAATACTTCAATATTTGGCAACGCTTTTTCAACTGCTAATGGTACTGTTTTGTCTTCTGTATTGATGTGAGTAAGCAATTCGTTCACTGACATTTTTTCCAAATGTTCGTATTTTGATGCTTGCTCTGTAGTTTTTATAAATGTCATATATTTAGGCCTATTATTGTTGTTCAAATATACAAAGTATTTATAAATTTAAAGAATGACAACCATAGTTTATTGAATATTTTTATATTTGTTAAAAACTATAACTTTTGAGTCAAAAATCTCACAGATTAAAAATTTGCTTGGTTACCGTAACGCTTTCTGATGGAGGAGCAGAACGTTGTGCAGCACTATTATCTAATTATTTTGAAAATCAAGATATAGAGGTTAATCATGTTGTGTTTTCAGGAAAAGTAGCCTATGATTATTCTGGGAAATTATTTCATTTAGAGCATTTAAAAGATAAAAGAAATAGTTGGTGGAGTAGAAGTAAACGGTTTTTTGCGTTGAAACAATTTTTTGATACCAATCATTTCGATTATGTAATTGATTTTCGAACCAAAGAGTATTTGTTACAAGAAATGATAATTCATAATTTTGTATTTCCTAAATTCATTCAAACCATACACAGTTTTAAAATCAAATCGTATTTGCCAAAAAATAAGTTTCTTGCTAAATTATTATATAGAAATTGTCAGGAATTTATTACTGTTTCGAAAGGAATTTATGAAAAAGTAGGTAATAAATATAATTTTTTGCCAACAAAATTAATTTACAATCCTATTGATTTTGAATTCATTTCAAACCAATCAAAACAAGAAGTTACTAACGATTTTCAATATGTTTTATCTGCTGGAAGTATGAATAAAAACATCAAGCAGTTTAATAAATTAATTGAATGTTACGCCAACTCGATTTTACCTTCAAAAAAAATTAAATTAATTATTTTAGGTGAAGGCAAACTGAAAAACAAATGGATAAAATTAGCAGAAAGTCTAAACTTACAAGACATGGTAATTTTTAAAGGAAACGTGAAAAACCCATTTCGATATTATAAAAATGCATTATTTACAATTTCAACCAGTAAATATGAAGGTATGCCAATGGTATTGTTGGAATCTTTAGCTTGCGGCACTCCAATAATTTCTTGGGATTACGCATCGGGTCCGAGCGAAATCATTACTAATAAGCAAAACGGATTATTAATTGAAAATCAGGATACTGACAAACTAATTGAAGCGATGAACCTATTTGTATCGGATAATAATTTATATTTACAATGTAAAGAAAACGCGGTATCAAGTGTGAAACAGTTTAGTTTAGAAACTATTGGTAACGAATGGTTAAACCATTTAAAAAAATAAAAAGAAATGAATTATAAAATCATAGATATCCCAAAAATAAACAATACTAGAGGTAATATTGGTGTTATTGAAAATGATACGATTCCTTTTGATGTAAAACGCGTGTATTATTTGTTTGATGTGCCAAGTGGTGCAAAACGAGGTGGACATGCGCATAAAAAACTTAAACAAGTTATACTTGCTATTTCGGGAAGTTTTGATGTGGTTTTGAAGAATGGAAAATCGAAAGAAATTGTTACTTTAAATAGACCCGACAAAGGTTTGCTAATTGAAAACAACATTTGGAGAGAGTTAGAAAACTTTTCTTCAGGTTCGGTTTGTTTGGTATTGGCTTCAGAAGAATTTTCGGAAAACGATTACATTAGAAGTTATAAGGATTATTTGAGTTTTATAAAATAGTAATTATTAATTTCAGCATCCAAAAAAATCAATACGTACTTGTTTTTATACCTAACTTTAATAAAAACAACTTCAATTTCTCCAGCAAATTTAAACCAAATCGAGGCATTTTCAAAAGAACATTTTGTTTCCAATTTAAGTTTCTTGAATCAATAGTTGCAATCATTTTTTTCCAACGCAAATCGTTATTTTTCTTTAAGCGTTTTCCTAAAACATATCGCTCGAAATCGAGATATTTTTTTAAATCTGAATTGGTTTTTGCCCAATTTTCATAAGTATCAAAGTCTGGAATGGTTTTGTTAAGTAATGAACTCTGAGTAAGTTGGTTTTCTGTTTGCATAAAATAACGCATCTGTACCGAGTTATCATACGCTAATTTAAAATTGTAATTGGCTCTTATGTTAAAATCTAAATCTTCAGAAAAATTTATTTTTTCATTATAAAAACCAACCTTTTCAAACACTTCTTTATGAAAACAAACGGAACCATGGTTATAAATACCTTGTTTTACATTTATTTTGAAAAAGTTGATATAACCTGTAAAATCTATTGCTAAAATTTCAGAACCATTGTGAGGAATTTTAATTATATTATCCCAAACTTCTTCATAATTTGTTCCGAAAATTCTTGCTTCTGGAAAATTTTGAATTAATTGAAAGATGCTTTCTAAAAAAGTTGGTTTCCATAAATCATCAGCATCCAAATAGGTGATGTAATTGCTATTGGAGTTTTTAATTCCAGTATTTCTTGCGGCAGCCAATCCAGCATTTTTTTCATGATGAATAATTTTAACCGTATCTGAAATATATTTTGAGGCAATTTCTACACTTTTATCGGTAGAAAAATCGTTTATAATTAGTAAATTAAAATCCGTAAACGTTTGATTAAGAACACTTTTTATCGCGTTTTCAATATACTTTTCTTTGTTGTAAAGCGGAATTATGACAGTGAAAAAAGACATCTTAATCAGTTAAAATATATTGGAATACTTCATTCCAGTTGTGTAAATCTTTACTAGTGTCAAAAGGTGAAGTATTTCCTTGAAACGTAGGATTACCTTCTACAAATTCAGTAATTAATTTTGCCAAATCTGAAGGGTTATTTTCATCAAAAAAAGTAACTTTTTCATAATCGCCACAAGCTTCTTTAGCGTAAGGTAAATTGGCTAAAAACATAGGTTTATTGTATGCTTTTGCTTCAGAAATTGGCAAGCCCCAAGTTTCTATTTTTGATGGAAAAAGTAAACAATCCATAGCATTGTACATTGATAATAATTGACTTCTTTTTACTTTTCCATAAAAATGCACGTTTTCTAAATCGCTATAATTTTTAATTAAAAATTGTGCGTATTTTTCTTTATTATCTTTTATTGTCGTGAAATGAAATTGAGTATATTCTGAAATGTTTTTAGGCAATAATTTTATAGCTTCTAAAATAATTTCATGGTTTTTATAACTTCTAGGAAAACTTGGGTAAAAAAAGTGAATTTTATTTGGTTCAAAATTGTATTTTTCTGAAGTAATTTCCTCCACATATTCAGGAATGGCAACTTTTATATTTGAGATGTTAAATCGCTTTTCAAATACTTCTTTTATCCAATGTTGCTGTACAAAAACAGTATGGTTTTTAGTGATGTTTATTTTAAATAGCATGTCGTACAAAACAGAAAAAACACCAATTTTGTAATTAAATTTCCAATCTTTCCAAGTAGGTTTAAATAATGTTGTTGGATGATGGCAGTAGACAAATTGTTTTTTTGCTACTACATTTGGTGTGGTATCATGAAGTGAAAACCAAATATCAGATTGTACTTGTTTAGAAAATTTTTTAAAATAAAAATACTCGTAATACAAACGAAACCACCAAGATTTTTTTGAAAGTGGTATCTCAATAATTGAAATATTTGAGAATTGAAATTTTGAGGCGTCATGAACCAAAGCGATAACTTCAACTTCCTTGTTTTCAATATGTTTAGAAAGTTCTTGTAAGGCATTGTGAAGAATAGTATATATACCACCTTCTACCATGTTTATACCCGAAATTACAATTTTTTTACTTTTCAATTAAGTATAGATTATTTGTCTAACAACATTTTTCCTGCAATAACTAATAACACTAAGGCAAAAACTTTCTTCAACATTTTTTGATCTAAAGTTAAGGCAAGTTTGCTTCCAAAAACACTTCCAACAACAAAAAAAGCTGCAATTATAGCAGCGTATTTTATATTAACTTGACCTTCTTTATAATACGAAAAAACAGCTACTGCTGTTACTGGTACTGCTAGAACGGCTAAACTTGTACCTTGTGCTTGGTGTTGATTAAATCCGAAAAACATGACTAATAACGGCACCATAATTACGCCGCCGCCAACGCCAACCAATCCGCTTAGTACTCCTGCTAAAATTCCGATAAGAATTAAAGACAATATTATTTGTAAGGTCATTTTACTTTTCATTTTATTTATTATATCCTTCTAATGGAATTTCAATTTCGTATATTTTTTTTGTTGGATTATCTAATTTTTTATCACGCAACCATTGGTTATGTGTTTTTAAAATTTTATAGTTAATTCCTTGACTTATAGCAAATGTAGACAAATTTGTAATAGTAGAGTCTACCATTATTTTTTTTGTATTAATTTTTGGGTATAAGGCTTCTTTAGGAATTAAATAGCCATATTTTTCTGGATTTTTCATAATTTCTTTCAAAGCTAAAATTCTGAAAACATAACGAGAGGTTTCATCGGTTAACCATAAACTATAATAATCTGAAGTTTGTTGAAAATTAATGTGATTTTGTAATCCTGTCATACCACCATTATACGATGCGGCCGCTACTGTCCAATTTCCGAATTTATTTTTGGCCTTAATTAAATATTCACAAGCAGCCTGAGTAGATTTTTCAATATGATAACGTTCGTCTACTTGATCTGTTACTTCTAATTTACTTTCCTTAGCAGTTCCCGGCATAAATTGCCAAACGCCTTTTGCACCAGATGGCGAAACAGCATTAATTAAACCACTTTCAATTACAGCTAAATATTTAAAATCATCGGGAACATTATATTTCGCTAATATGGGTTCGATAATAGGGAACACCTTATTGGCTCTTTTAATTAAAATGGCAGTTGAAGCATTTAAATTTATATTTACTAACATTTCTCTATCCAAACGTTCTTTTACATCTGCTTGATTGGTTGGAACTTTTTCCCCACAAAAATCCATTTCACTTGGATATTCTACATGATTTTTTTTCGGTACGTTTTGGTAAGAAGTAGCATAAATTAACAATCCGCAAATAATGAATAGTGCGAATAAAAATATGGTTTTATTTAAGTATTTCATAAGTATATAATTTTAGTATTATCTCTTTTAATTGAGGTAACTATATATGTTTTTTATTTATTCCAATATTAAATTTGGTAAATTTTTATTCAACCATTTGTATTTATTTACAATCATTATATGAGTTCCTCCTTTTACAACAATGCAATTTTTTATGTTAGAAATTGGAAAAACCATATCTTCATCACCGTGAATATGAATAACTTTTTCATCAGGAATACTTCTTTGCCAAAGTAAAACATTTTCAATCGCCCAATCTAAATATTTAGTTTGTTTCATAAATAAATATTTGTTGTATAATTTTACTCTTTTAGCGAGTAAACCTCTACCTTTTATGTATCTTGATAAATAATTTACTTGTCCTAAAAGACTGGTAGGTAATGCTTTGTATAATTTTGTAGCCTTAGCTAATTTCATATGAATTGGCAATTCTTGGTTGCTTTTTACACTTGAAATAATGATGACTTTTTGGGTTTTAATGATTTCAGACATTTCTTGAACCATAATTCCGCCAAATGAAACACCAATTAAAACGCAATTTTTATGCTTTACTTTTTCGCACATTCTTTTAGCGTAACTTTGAATGGTTTCATTATAAATTGGTAAAATCCATTCTAAATAATGCATTTCAAATTGTTCCTTAGGTAATTTTATATTTTCAAAAATTTCTATACTTGCGGCTAAACCAGGAACAAAGTAAACGTGTGTTTTCGACATTAGATTGATGATTTTGTGCCTTAAAATTATAATTTTAATTTTAAATGAGTTTCTTTTTTAGTTATAAATATGAAAATTTAACAAATAATTTTCTATTGTTATGATTTTCATTTGTTTACTACTTGATTTGTCTTTATTTTTTTGTAAATTTGCAGACATTTTAACAAACAATTAAGAATTGTTAGTATTTAAAACCCAGATTTATGCAAGTTGAGGAAATTAAAGACAATGAATTATTAAGACAATTTGAAACAAAAACCGCTTGCGGACTTTTAACCATTGAATACGCCATTCAAGAAAGGAAGATATTTTTAACCAAGCTTTGTGCAAACGTAAACGAACAAGAAGATAAAGTAAATCAATTTATAACTTCCGTTTTAGATATCGCTGAAGAAAGAAAGTTTAAAGTAGTGCCAACCAACACAAAAATTGTTTCTTTTTTTAGAAAAAATAAAAAATTTCAACAGTTATTACCTCCAGGTATTAAAATATAATTTAGAATTATAGCTTCAAATGACAGCATTAAAACTAGTTTTGATGCTGTTTTTGTTTTATAAATTCCTTCAAAAAATATAAAAGCACGGATTGAATAAATGTTATATTTTCATCAAATTTTGTTAAATACCATTGAAAACAATACCTTTATACCTAAATTTGGTAGTACATATTTTAAGTTTAAATTAATTGTAAAACCAATATTTTAGACACTATTTTGTCTATATAAACAGAGCAAATAAAAGAATGAATCCATACATTGATAGAGAAAAAAGCTGGTTAGCATTTAACGCAAGAGTCTTGCAAGAAGCCGCAGACGAAAATGTACCTTTATTAGATAGATTACGATTTTTAGGTATTTTTTCAAATAATTTAGATGAGTTTTTCCGTGTTCGATATGCAGCAATTCGCAGAATGACATTAGAAAAAATTGATACTAAACCAATGTTAGGCGATATTTCTGCAGAACAATTATTGAAAGATATTACAGAAATTGTAATTGAACATCAATCTGAAAGTTTACGAATATTAAACGATATTGAAAAAAAACTTGAAAAACAAGGGATTTATATCATTAATGAAAAACAAATTAATAAAGACCAAGAAACGTTTATTAAAGAATTTTTTATTCAAAAAGTAAGTCCAGAATTAGTTACCATTATGTTAAATGATTTAGTTGAATTTCCTTTAATTAAAGATACTTCAGGATATTTAGCAGTAAAATTGGTAATGAATAAAAACAAATCAGGAATAATTTCTCAATTAGATAACGATAAAGAAATTAGATATGCCATTGTTGAAATTCCAAAAACAATTAACAGGTTTGTAGTTTTACCTTCTAATTCAGATAAACAATATATTATTTTATTAGATGACGTAATTAGATATAGTTTAGATCATATTTTTAATATTTTCGATTATGAAAGTATCGATGCACATATGATAAAAATCACTCGAGATGCGCAGTTGGAGTTTGATTCTGATTTAAGTAAGAGTTTAATTGAAAAGATATCGTATAGTGTTAAGGAACGAAGAGTAGGTGAGCCAGTACGATTTGTATATGACCAAGCAATTGAAAAGGATACCCTAGAATTTTTTCTAAACAGAATGAAAATTGATAGCTCCGATTCAATTATTCCTGGTGGAAGATATCATAACCGAAGAGATTATATGGATTTTCCTAATCTTGGACGATACGATTTGTTGTACAAACAAAATATCCCACTACCCATTCAAGGTTTAAGTTTAGATGGAAGTATGCTACAAAGCATTAAGGAAAAAGATTATTTATTGCACGCGCCATATCAATCTTTCTCTTATGTCATTCGATTTTTAAGAGAAGCGGCTTTGGATCCTAAAGTGCAATCTATAAAAATTACGTTGTATCGTTTGTCAAAAAATTCTCAAATAGTAAGTTCGCTTATTAATGCTGCAAAAAACGGTAAGAAAGTTACAGTTCAGATTGAATTACAAGCTCGTTTTGACGAAGCAAGTAACATTTCTTATGCAGAACAAATGCAAGAAGAAGGTATTAACTTAATTTTTGGAGTAAAAGGACTAAAAGTACACAGTAAAATTTGCTTAGTAGAACGTTTGGAAGATGATGAAATTAAGAGATACGGATTTGTTTCTACAGGAAATTTCAGTGAATCTTCTGCTAAAATTTACACCGATGTAACGTTGTTTACAAGTGACTCAAAAATTTTGAAAGATATGTCTAAAGTATTCGAATTTTTTGAAGTGAATTATAGAGTGCATCGTTATAAACATTTAATTGTATCGCCACATTACACCCGTTCACGTTTTGTTAAATTGATTGATAGAGAAATAAAAAACGCATCTGAAGGTCTGCCAGCTTATATTAATCTAAAAATGAATAGTTTATCAGATTATAAAATGATAGATAAATTATACGAAGCAAGTAACGCTGGTGTGAAAATAAAATTGATAATTAGAGGTATTTGTTGTTTGGTTCCAGGATTAAAAAATTACAGTGAAAACATCGAGGCAATTAGTATTGTCGATAATTATTTAGAACATTCACGTGTGTTTATATTTGGAAATAATAACAAACCCGAAATATTTATTTCTTCTGCCGATTTTATGACCAGAAATATTGATGCTCGAGTTGAAGTAACTTGTCCAATTTACGATGAAGAAATTAAACAAGATTTAATTGATACTTTTGAAATTGGTTGGAAAGCAAACGTAAAAGCACGTTTACATTCAGATAAATTTGAAAATTTATACAGAAAACGTGGCGAAGACAAAGTATTTAGAGCCCAACAAGAAATGTACAAACACTATCAGAACAAATTGGAAGTAATACTTCCAGAAATTATATAAACACATTAATGATTCAAATAAAAAAATATGCTGCAATAGATATTGGTTCCAATGCGATGCGATTGTTAATTACTAATATTATTGAGCAAAAAGGTAAAGAAGTTCAATTTAACAAAAGTGCCTTAATCCGTGTGCCAATTCGTTTAGGACAAGATGCTTTTACAGTAGGTGAAATTTCAGATGAAAATATCGACAGAATGATTGATGCTATACACGCATTTAAATTATTAATGAAAGTATATAAAGTCGAAAAATTCATGGCTTGTGCCACTTCTGCAATGCGTGAAGCATACAATGGTAAAGAAGTTGTCGAAATTATAAAGAAAAAAACAGATATAAAAATTGAAATTATTGATGGCAAAAAAGAAGCCGCAATTATTGCTTCATCTGATTTACATCACTTTATAAAAACAAATGAAAATTATCTTTATGTAGATGTTGGAGGAGGAAGTACCGAATTTTCTTTGTTTTCTAATGGAAAAATGTTGGTTTCAAAATCATTCAAAAACGGTACCGTTCGAATGCTGAATAATATGGTAAACGAAGTAGTTTGGCAAGAAATTGAAAAATGGATAAAAACCAATACTGAAGGTTTAGATAATATAATTATGATTGGTTCTGGTGGAAATATCAATAAAACATTTAAATTGTCTGGTAAAACACAGGATAAACCATTGACATACAAGTATTTAAAATCGCAATTTGATCGTATAAACGCTTTAACATACGAACAAAGAATTTCCGAATTAGGTTTAAATACCGACCGTGCCGATGTAATTATTCCTGCACTTTCCATATATTTAAGTGCGATGCGATGGAGTGGTGCCAATCATATTTATGTACCAAAAATCGGATTAGCTGATGGAGTAGTAAAAGCTATGTACTACGAAAGAATATAAAATATAAAAAAAAACGCTCAATTTGAGCGTTTTTTTATTTATCAATGGCTCCTAAAACCCGTTTCATAAAATCATTAAGAGCCGTTTTTTTATCTTTTCCGTCTCGAATCATTTTATTTACTTCAATGGCTCCATACATATTTGAAATTAACTCACCTATAACATCTAATTCTTCATCTTTTAAGGATTCTAATTCTGTTAAGTGTTCTAAAACAGCTATGGTTTCAATTATATAATCGGCATCGTTTTCTTCAACAAATTGTGTCAAGTGTTTTATTACAGGTAATTTCATATTGTTAGATTTTAGATTTATAGACAATTTAGATTTGTAGACTTTCTAATTTTCTAAGAAGTCTAACTTGTCTAAATTTATAGTACTTGAGCTACTAATTCCGCTAAAATTTCGGCTTTATTTGTTTGTGTTTGATTTACTAATACTCCATTTTTAAAAGCAGCAAATGTTGGTAAATTATCCACATTAGCCAATTTTCTAGATTCTGTAAACTGTTCTGCATCTACAACCAAAAAAGGAATGCTTTCATTTTCTGAAGCCATTTTTTTAAATTTTGGTTTCATAATACGACAGTTTCCACACCAAGTTGCAGAAAATTGTACCAATACAACTTCATTATTAGCTACTATTTCAGCTAAATTATCTTTTTCGATTTCTTGAAACATTTTTTTTAGTTTAAAGTTTTATGTTTCAAGTTCCAAGTTGAATAACCTGAAACCTGAAACAAAAATTATTAGTGTGAAGCTAAATAACTTGCTGTACTATTTCTGTCAGCACTCATAGCATCTTTTCCTTCTTCCCAGTTTGCAGGACAAACTTCTCCTTTAGTTTGTACGTGTGTGTACGCATCAACTAAACGTAAATATTCGTTTACATTTCTACCTAAAGGCATATCGTTTACACTTTCGTGGAAAATTTTACCAGTTTCGTCAATTAAATATGTAGCGCGGAAAGTAACATTTGATCCAGTTAATAAATAATCACCAGTTTCTTCGTTAAATTCATCAGCTACATCTAAAATATCTAAAGCGTTTGCTAAATTACGCGTTGTATCTGCTAATAATGGATACGTAACACCTTCAATACCACCGTTGTTTTTAGCTGTATTTAACCAAGCAAAGTGTACTTCGTTTGTATCGCAAGAAGCACCAATAACAATTGTGTTTCTTTTTTCAAATTCTGGTAAAGCCGCTTGAAATGCGTGTAATTCTGTTGGACAAACAAATGTAAAATCTTTTGGGTACCAAAATAATAATACTTTTTTGTTGTTTTTTGTTGCTTCTTCTAAAACGTTAATTCTTAAGTTGTCGCCCATATCTGAGATTGCGTCAACTGTAATGTTTGGGAATTGTTTTCCTACTAATGCCATAATTATTTCATTTTATATTAATTTTCTACTGCAAATTTACGTCTATTTTATAACAAAACAATATGTTTTGATTATATAAATTTATTTAATAATAGATTTTGATTATCAATTTTTCATATTAATAACTGAAAACAATTACAATTTTAATTCTATATTTGCTTTGCTAACCAAAATATATAATAATATGAAAATTTTCAGAAAGAAATCAATTACAACAATATTAAACCAAGGCGGCGATGGTGATCATTCAGGTTTAAATAAAGTATTGACAGTAAAAGATTTAACTTTTTTTGGAATTGCAGCTATTATTGGTGGTGGTACATTTAGTGCCATCGGAAATGCTTGTTTTTCAGGTGGACCTGCCGTAGTACTTTTGTATATTATGTGTGCCATTGCTTGTGGTTTTACAGCAATGTGTTACGCCGAATTTGCTTCTCGTGTGCCTGTTTCTGGTAGTGCGTATACGTATGCTTATGTTTCTTTTGGAGAACTTTTTGCTTGGATAATTGGTTGGGCATTAATTATGGAATATTCTATAGGTAATATTTATATTGCTTTTTCATGGAGTGGTTATTTCACTAATTTATTAGAAAGTTTTGGAATTCATTTGCCAGAATGGTTAACCATTAATTATAAATCGGCACACGCCGCTTTTATAGCAAGTAAAGGCGACGAAGGTTTAGCAGCGTGGAAAAATGCGCCAATGTTAGGGAATTTGAAAGTAATTTTCGATTTACCAGCGGTGGTTATTAATATTTTAATTACTTATTTGGTCTATAGAGGTACAAAAGAATCTAAAAACTTTAGCAATGCTATGGTGTATATAAAGTTAGCAATAATTGCCTTGGTAATAATTGTAGGTGCTTTTTATGTAGATATTGATAATTGGACGCCTTTTATGCCAAATGGTTTTAGCGGAGTAATGGGCGGTGTTTCTGCTGTTTTCTTTGCTTATATTGGTTTTGATGCAGTTTCTACTTTAGCAGAAGAAAGTAAAAATCCACAACGCGATTTACCAAAAGGAATGATTTATTCATTAGTAATTTGTACCATAATTTTTATAGTTTTAGCTCTGGTTATTACAGGAATGGTTTCCTTTGAACTGCTAGGTGTTAGTGATCCTTTAGCTGAAATATTTGCTTTAAAAGGCGTAAAATGGATGTTGTTTGTGGTTTCAATTGCTGCAGTTGTAGCTATGACAAGTGTGTTATTGGTATTTCAAATG
>JBFYPW010000048.1:0-16225 GCA_041303115.1 Flavobacterium sp. | reverse complement strand
GCTTGACGTTGTGCATCGTTAAAATATGCAGGAACAGTAATTACTGCTTCTGAAACTGAATGACCTAAATAGTCTTCAGCAGTTTTTTTCATTTTTTGCAAAGTCATTGCAGATAATTCTTGTGGCGTATATAAACGTCCATCAATATCAACACGTGGTGTGTCGTTATCACCTTTAACTACTTTGTAAGCAACAGTAGAAGCCTCTTTAGAACTTTCCGAGAACTTGTTACCCATAAATCTTTTGATAGATGCAATAGTTTTAGTTGGGTTAGTTACCGCTTGTCTTTTAGCAGCATCACCAATTTTAATTTCTCCACCTTCTACAAATGCAATTACAGATGGTGTTGTTCTTTTTCCTTCTGCATTAGCAATTACAACTGGTTCTCCACCTTCCATTACAGAAACACAAGAATTGGTTGTACCTAAATCGATTCCAATAATCTTACTCATTTTATTTAATTTTAAATTTTATTCGGTTTATTTTTTAAACTCTTTTTGGATAAGTCAAGTTTTGTGCCAATATTCTTACAGGTATAAAATTGGCAGTATTTCTTTTGTATGGCAAAAATGTCTGACATTGTGTCATTTTATTTTAGCTAACCTATTGGTATACTGTCAGAATGTGATTTGTTGATAAAACTATTAAAGATGTTAATTTGTAACAGAAGTTAGGGGTATGAATAATTAAATCTATAAACGAAAAGTACAAATTTTTAAATTAGTTATTCGAATTAAAAAAGAACTTTTTTATTAAATATTAGTATTGAAATCCCAATTAAACTATAGGCAATTAGTTGCGAAAACTGTATGTTTTCTTTAAAGTAGAAGAGTGCCAATAAGAAGTTTATCATCGGATTGGTGTACATTAATATCCCAACTGCAGATGAATTTATTCCTTTTAGTGCGTATAAATTCAAAAATAATGGAATAATTGTAAATAGAACCACAATTAATCCCATCATCATATAAAACAAACTTTCGGTTGGTACAGTAGCGCTTAACTTTGAATAAAAAGGCAATAAAACCAAACTCGCAATTACCAATTGAATGGTTAAAACTAAAAATTTATCGAACTCATTATTTCGTCGTTGGCTAATTAAATATAACGCAAATGAAGTAGCAATAACAAAACTATACATCAATTCTGTTGCATGTCCGTATGATAAAATCATACAACTAATTACACAAATGGCAACCGCTACCCATTGCCAATTGTCTAACTTTTCTTTTAAAATTATAAAAGCTAAAACGGTTGTGATAATAGGGCAAATTAAATAAGCCAATGATGCCGATTGCAAACTCACATGGTTTACTGCATACATAAAGAGAAACCAATTGAAAACTAATAAAAATCCGCCTGCAGTTGTCAATAAAACAGCGTTTTGTTTTTTCTTTTTGGAAAAAGATTGAAATAATTCTAAACTCTTTTTCAATAAATTAATTCGGAAAGCGAAGTTAATGACTAATAAAAATGTAGTAGAAAAAAAGACACGATAAAACAAAATATCTAATGAAGGATAATCGTGTAAAGGTTTTAGAGCTAAACTAAAAAATCCCCAAATTATAAAAGCTAATAAGGCTGACGCATAATATTTGTTAAACTTCATTAATTTTTTTTTGCAAAGATATTGATAAATGTATCAATTATTATTACTGTCATTATGCAAAATTGTATTAATAAATTTCATCAACCAAAAATAAACTATCTTTGTGGTTCAAAATACAAATATGACATTTCAAGATTTACATTTACATAGAAATATACTTCAGGTTTTAGAAGAAGAAAAATATATTACGCCAACCCCAATTCAGCAACAAGCCATACCTGTTATATTAGAAGAGCACGATTTAGTTGGATGTGCCCAAACAGGAACAGGTAAAACCGGTGCATTCGCTATTCCTATTTTAAATTATTTGCATCCTATTGTAGGTTCTAAAAATAAAAGAAAAGTAATTAGAACGTTAGTTTTAGCACCAACACGTGAGTTGGCACACCAAATTCAAGATAGTTTTGCCACATACGGAAAATATATGAATACCAAATCGATGGTGATTTATGGTGGGGTCAGTCAGGTGCCACAAGTGCAACAACTAAAAGATGGTGTGGATATTTTAATTGCAACTCCAGGACGTTTTTTAGATTTGAATAAGCAAGGTTTTTTAGATATGGATAACCTGCATCATTTGGTAATTGATGAAGCGGATCAGATGTTAGATATGGGTTTTATTAATGATGTTAAGAAAATCATCAAGTTAATTCCTGAAAACCGTCAAACATTATTGTTTTCTGCTACGATGCCGGTTGCGATTAGAGAATTAGCCGATCAATTTTTGAAGAAGCCTAAATACGTTTCGGTAGCACCCATTTCAAGTACGGCAGAACGCGTGAACCAAAAAGTATATATGGTTCAAAAAGAAGACAAACGAAAATTACTGATTCATTTAATTGAAGAAGAAAAAATAAATAATGTACTGGTTTTTGTACGAACAAAACACAGTGCTGATAATGTGGTTAAAGCTTTAAAAGCCAAAAATATTTCTGCTGAAGCCATTCACGGAAACAAATCTCAAAACAACAGAATTAAAACGTTAGACGGATTTAAAAGTCAAGAAATTTCTGTTTTAGTGGCGACAGACATTGCGGCTCGTGGTATTGATATCGATTTGTTACCTTATGTGATTAATTTCGATTTACCAAACATCCCAGAAACTTACGTACACCGAATTGGTAGAACGGGTAGAGCAGGTAATGAAGGTTTAGCCATTTCATTTTGTGGAAAAGACGAATTGCCATATTGGAAAGACATTGAAAAACTAACCCGTCAGCAAATTAAAGTGGTGAAAGAAAATCCGTATCCGTATAGAGCATTTACAGAAGACGAATTAAAAAATAAAGAAACGGATACTCGTGGCGACAGAAGAAATCCAGGTAGACAAAAACAAAATAACGCACCAAAAACACCAAAAGCAGCTAAATCTTCAAATCCCGATGCTTCAAATTCCAGAAAATCGGAAGCTTCTAAACAGAATAAGAAGCGTTGGTATTAGGAGGGTTAAAGGTTAAAGGTTTTGGGTATGAGGTTAATGGTTAACAGCTTTGTTGACCGAGGCACTCGAAGCCAATAGTTTAAAAGGGATAAGTTCTATAGAATTTGTTCCTTTTTTTGTTTTAACAAATACAACATATAAAAATTAGAAAGTAATAGAAGATAAAATCCTATTTTTATTTGTCCGAATCTATCCAGCCAAACGAACATATTTGAAAAAACTATTAAAATAACAAACGAAATATTTAAAACGTAAAACCAGTTTGTTTTTAATAATTGATTTTTGAAAATTCTAATAGTTCCAATAATTGAAGAAATAATAAGAAAGGATGAAAACATCATTGAGAAAATCAAAGCAATCTCTTCTTTTTTATATTTAATTTCATCTTTTTTATTTTTAAGGAATAGCTCATTAATTTGATATGATAAATCAAAAACGTTTTCAGATTCTTCAGTAAAGTAGACTTTTAGTTCATTGGAATTATCTGCTTTAGCTCCTTCTTCAATTTTAGAAAATCCATCGCATTGTTTGATAAATGGACAAAAAAGTAATAATACTATAATAATAGAAACAAATCGAAGCTTTTTCATAAGAATAAATTTTACATTTTATTCAGTTTCAAATTTTATGCCAAAAAAATAACTATTAAAATCTATTTTTTTTCATCTATTTTCTGTTTTCTATTTTCTAAATTTTATCTTTGCTACTATAACGATTTAGTATATGGAATGTATTTCAGTTTTTGATATGTTAAAAATAGGCGTAGGCCCTTCAAGTTCGCATACTTTAGGACCTTGGCGTGCCGCAGAACAATTTTTAGCCGAATTACGAATTCAAAATATAATTGCTTCGGTGCATCGTATAAAAGTCGATTTGTATGGCTCGCTTTCTTTAACGGGAAAAGGACATGCTACCGACTTAGCCGTAATGTTAGGATTAAGTGGTGCTAATCCAGAATTAGTTCCAATTGATGCCATTTCATCAATTATTGAAGACATAAAAACGAATAATGAATTGCTATTGGATAAAGAATTCAAGATTCATTTTAACGTAGTTTCAGATATCTTTTTCAATAAGAATTTTTTGCCTTTTCATGCTAATGGTATAGTGTTTACTGCCTATACAAATGATACAGAATACAGTTCAACTTTTTATTCAATTGGTGGCGGCTTTGTAGTTAAAGAAGAGGATGATACGGATACAAATTTAGAGATTAAATGTGCCTTTCCATTCTTGGTTAATACAGGTGTAGAATTGTTGGAATTTTGTCAAACAGAGCGTAAAACAGTTTCTGATATTGTGTACGAAAATGAAAAATCAATGCGTTCTGAAGAAGTAATTCATTCCGAATTAATGCGCATTTGGAATACGATGTTAGAATGCATGTATATTGGTGCTCATACTGATGGTATTTTACCGGGAGGTTTAAATGTAAAAAGAAGAGCGTACGACATGCATACCAATTTAATTGGAATAGCCAATTACAATTCACCACAAGAATGGTTGCAATGCATTCGTCATACTGAGGTGAAATTTCGTCAAATATTAAAATGGGTGTCTTGTTTTGCTTTGGCAGTAAATGAGGTTAATGCCTCTTTGGGTAGAGTAGTAACCGCGCCAACGAATGGAAGTGCAGGTGTTATTCCAGCTGTTTTGATGTATTATTTAGTGATTGAAAATCATCATGCAGGCGAAAAAGAAATCAAACAATTTTTAATGGTTGCTGGACAAATAGGGAGTATCTTTAAAAAAGGCGCTACTATTTCCGCAGCTATGGGTGGTTGTCAAGCAGAAATTGGCGTTTCCTCTGCTATGGCAGCAGCAGCGTTATGCGAATTAATGGGTGGTACGCCAGAACAAGTATTGGTAGCCGCTGAAATAGCTATGGAACATCATTTAGGTATGACCTGTGATCCTATTGGTGGTTTAGTGCAAGTACCCTGTATAGAACGCAATACTATGGGTGCAATAAAAGCCATTAATGCAGCCGAATTGGCATTAGAAACCGATGCTAAAAATGTATTGGTACCTTTAGATAAAGTAGTAGCCACCATGTGGGAAACCGCTAAAGACATGAATTCAAAATACAAAGAAACCTCCGAAGGTGGTTTGGCTATTGGAGTAGGATTGGCAGATTGTTAATTTATTTGAAACCATAAAATTATGTTTGAATTAATTTGGGGAATATTAAATGCAGTAATTATTATTTATTTTTTTGTGGTTTGTATCAAATCAGTAAAAATCATTAGAGATGGCTTGGGTGGACTTGCTGGATTAGTTTTTGTAATTGGATTACTATCATTTATTTCAAAAGATGATTCAAAGAATTTAGCAGAAAAAAATATTGATTTTTATAATAAAGAATCTTCAAATAATTCATCTAAAAGAAAATTTTCGGGGAATTCATATAATCAAGTTGTGAGTTTGGAAAAGAAATTAGCTTCTGAAATTTCGTTAGATATACATTTTGGAGAAGAAAAAAATGATTTAGTCATAATTAGTGCAAATTGTATGAAAGGCGGTTTAATTAGTGGAACTAAATGGAATGTTCATACAATTCACGTCGATAAACCTAAAAATAAAAACTATTGTAATTACTTTGTTTCAGGTAGTGTTGATTGGAAAATTATGGGATTAATATTATATTCAGAAAGTAAAATTTTTGAAGGAAAAGTGAATTTGAAAAAATAACATTTAATTTAAATCCGCTAAATCCTTAAAATCTGTGTACCCATCTAAAATTTTAAAACTCAAAACTCATTGTAGTAGTTACTGAAAAATTATCTTTTTTGATATTGGTATCAAAAATGTTTTCTGTGGCATGATACCATTTTCCTTCTGTTCTGATTTTAAATTTCGAATTGGGTAAAAAATCAAAATTTATTGAATTGCCAAGTGTTTCAAAAGGGATTAGACTGGCAATTATTGCCTGCTTTTGATCTTGATAATATTCGATTCTATGCGCCATTTGCCATTTTGAATTGAAGGAATATTGCGTAATTACAACTGGACTGTACCAAGTTGCTTTCTTCTTGTTTTTAGAGGAAATTTCTTGTATTCCATAATCGAAACCAAAGATAGAATGCCATTTTGTATTCCAGGTTTTGTCCCAATATAAATTACTAAAATAGCGCGTATTAAACTCGTCAGCGTAAGTTTCTTTACCAATAAATGTGCTCCAATTTAACGTGTTTTTTGCATTTGGTTTGTATACTAATTGTGTACCTAAAGAAGGCGCCACATTACTATTTTGTTTTTCAATACGTTGCCAGCCATTGGTTAGTAATCCAGACAAACTCCACTTTTCATTAAATTGATGATTTAATTTTACACCTGTCATAAAATAAGGGGAATTTTCTGCAAGTATAGAACGAGTAGCCGTTAAATTGGCATGAGTAGTAGCCGATTCAAATCCAATATAACTTGGCAAAATACCGGCTTCTAAAGTGGTTGTTTTCTTTTTGTTTAAATACAAACCTAAATACGCTTCGTTTAAGTATTTGGTTTTTTCGGCAGCATAATTGGCTTCTACATACGTTCCTGAATGCACGGATACTTTAGCATACACATTTTCATAACTAATCGATGCTCTTAGTAAGGCGATATTGATGTTAAAGTTGTTTTGTTTGTTGTAATTGTATAAAAAAGCTTGTTTGTCTTTGTTCTCAGTCGCGTCAAAATCATAGGAATAGTAGGTGTCAATATAACCTGAAACATCTATTTTTAATGTTTTTTTTGAATTTTCTTGAGCAAACGAAATAGAAACTATTGTTAAGAAAAATAAGGCTACTGTGCTATTCATTTTAAATCTTTTTTCTTCGGGTGTCAATAATATGGACTATTTTCCAAATATTATTTTCTAATAGCAAAGTAAAGGAATTTACGCCAATATGACTTAACTTTTCATTGATATAAAATTCGTAAGGTGTCCAAACGTTTGCCATAGTGCCATCTATTTGAATGTTATAACTTAAAAGGCGTTCTTCAATTTTTAGGTTTTTTGGAATGGCGGCTACGGATTTATAAAAATCTGAATTACTTTGATATGACAACCCTCCAACCGTGTTTTTTTCCGTGATTGATTGCAATTTCATCTCTTTATGGCAAACAGATTGAATTTTTAAAGTATCACTAGTTTGTAATCCTTCAAAAAATACTGAAATGGATTGTTTGATTGCCTTTTCCTCTTGTGCAAAAACACCAATACTTAATCCAAAAAATAATAAAATAAATACTTGTCTCATAATGGTTACATTTATTTATTGGTATTAAATGTAGAAAAATTGTTACAATCCATATCTTTATATTAATTTTACAAAATATTTCATTCGGTATTTACTGAACACTAAAAACTGATAACTGAACACAAAAGCATATGTCTGTAGCAAAAAAAGATTATAAAAAAATTACTACGAAGTCGTTAATTGATATGAAAGCCAATGGTGAAAAAATTTCTATGCTAACGGCATACGATTTCACAATGGCAAAAATTGTAGACACAGCAGGTATTGATGTGATTTTAGTAGGCGATTCGGCTAGTAATGTAATGGCAGGAAACGAAACCACGTTACCCATAACTTTAGATCAAATGATTTATCACGCAAGCAGTGTGGTGAAAGCGGTGGATAGAGCGTTAGTTGTGGTTGATTTACCTTTCGGAAGTTATCAATCGGATCCTAAAGAGGCGTTGCGTTCTTCTATTCGTATTATGAAGGAAAGCGGCGGACACGCTGTAAAATTAGAAGGTGGTAAAGAAATTGAATCGTCAATAAAGAAAATATTAAATGCCGGAATTCCTGTAATGGGACATTTGGGTTTAACGCCACAATCGATATATAAATTTGGAACGTACACGGTTCGTGCCAAAGAAGAGGAAGAAGCGGATCAATTACTAGAAGATGCCAAAATGTTAGAACGTATTGGTTGTTTTGCTCTAGTTTTAGAAAAAATACCGGCGAAATTAGCACAAAAAGTTGCCGAAAGTATTTCTATTCCAGTAATTGGAATTGGAGCGGGTAGTGGCGTAGACGGTCAAGTGTTGGTTTTACACGATATGATTGGTATGACGCACGAATTTAGTCCAAGATTCTTACGTAGATATATGAATTTATTTGAAGATATGACGAAAGCTATCGGGCAATATGTTGCTGATGTAAAATCAGAAGATTTTCCTAATGCTAACGAACAGTACTAGTACTAATTAAAGTTGTCATTTCGACGAAGGAGAAATCGCATAATCTAAGCATAATGTGATTTCTCCTTCGTCGAAATGACAATAAATAAAAATTAAGAATTTTAGAAAGTCTAAAAATCTAAGATGTCTAACCTTCTAAAAATCTAAAAAAAACAATGAAAATAGTTTCCGATTCAAAAAATCTTCAAATTCTTCACGAAGACAATCATATAATAGTAGTAAATAAGCGCGTTGGCGATATCGTACAAGGAGATAAAACCGGTGATGAGCCATTATCGGATATTGTGAAATCGTATTTAAAAGTGGCATACGACAAACCGGGTGAGGTGTTTTTAGGTGTGGTACATCGTTTGGATCGACCAACAACTGGAATTGTGGTGTTTGCTAAAACATCAAAAGCCCTAACGCGTTTGAACGAAACGTTTAAAAATAGAGAAACACAGAAAACCTATTGGGCGATTGTGAAAAATGCGCCGCCAAAAACGGAAGATACTTTAGTACATTTTTTACGAAGGAATACTAAAAATAATACTTCTAAAGCGCATCTAAAAGAAGTGCCTGATGCTAAAGAAGCGAAACTATCTTATAAAATCATTAAGAAATTAGATAATTATTACGCTTTAGAAATTGATTTACATACCGGACGCCATCATCAAATTAGAGCCCAACTTACTGCTGTGGGTTGCCCAATTAAAGGCGACTTAAAATACGGATTTGATAGAAGTAATCCTAACGGAGGGATTCATTTACACGCAAGAAAATTAGTCTTAACGCATCCGGTTACTAAAGATCCATTAGAAATTATCGCTCCAGTACCGGAAGATGTATTGTGGAAGTTGGTTTAAGTGAGTCGTAAAGTCGTAAAGTCGAAAGTCGTAAAGTCGAAAGTCCCAAATCGTAAATCGTAAATAAACTTTACTTATTTGATATTAGGCAAAAATATTTTTTGTATTTTTGAACCTTAAAATTTAAAACCATGTCAACAGTTACTTTAGGAGGAAATCCTGTAAACACAAATGCTGCTTTACCAGCTATTGGTTCAGCTGCACCACAATTTCAATTAGTAGGAAACGATTTGTCTGAAATTTCTTTACAAGATTTTAAAGGTCAACGTGTTATCTTAAATATTTTTCCAAGTATTGATACGCCTACTTGTGCTACTTCGGTACGTACGTTTAATAAAATGGCTAACGATTTAACGAATACTAAAGTGTTGTGTATTTCTAAAGATTTGCCTTTTGCTCAAAAACGTTTTTGTGGTTCGGAAGGATTAGAAAATGTAGTGAACTTATCAGATTTTAGAGATGGAAGTTTCGGAACGGATTACGGGGTAACTTTAATTGATTCTGTTTTAAAAGGATTACATGCCAGAGCGATTGTTGTAATTGATGAAACTGGAAAAGTGGCTTATTCTGAATTGGTTAGCGAAATTGCTAATGAACCAAATTACGAAGCGGCTTTAAACGCATAAAAAATAAGATGATTCAAGATAAAAGATTTTTTACAGGTAGAGTTAAAAGTGTTGGATTTGCTGTAAAAGGAGCCTTTAAATTAGTTAATACGGAACATAGTATAATGGTGCAATTTTCTATTATGCTTTTAATGATTTTTGCTGGATTTTATTTCCACATTAGTCGTGAAGAGTGGATGTTGCAAATACTAGCTTTCGGTTTGGTATTAGGAATTGAAGGTTTAAACACAGCTGTAGAGAAAATCGCAGATTTTATTCACCCTGAATTTCATGACCGAATAGGTTTTATTAAAGATATTGCTGCTGGCGCCGTTTTATTTGCGGCAAGTAGCGCGTTAACAGTTGGTGCTTTAATTTATGTACCTAAACTATTTAATTTATAGAAATTAATGGCTAAAAAAGAAACAACAGGCGCTTCAGATAAGAAACTGCGAACTTCTATATTTAAAACCACACGAGGACAAAAGTTCGTTGCTGGTTTTTTCTTCGTTATAATTGCATTGTTTTTATTATTATCTTTTATATCGTATTATATTTCAGGTAGTAACGACCAAAGTCAAATAAATGAGCTGGCCAATAGAAACGTAGTCGTTGAAAATTGGTTGGGTAAAATAGGGGCATGGTTGGCTGATTTCTTTTTGTATCAAGGTTTTGGTATCGCTTCTTTCTTATTTGTAAAAATTTTCTTTTTAATTGGTGCCTACTTACTAATTGATTTGCCATTAGGTAAAATAAGAAAATCTACCTTTTGGGATTTGTATGTGATGGTTACCATTTCCTTATTTTTTGGACTAATTTGGGAGTATGTTCCTCATTTATCAGGTGTAATTGGTTTCGAATTGCATGATTTAATACAAGATTATGCTGGGAATATTGGTACGATTATGATTTTAGTTTTCAGCGTAATTGTATTTTTAATCTTTAAGGTGAAAGTGTCTCCAGACAAACTGAAAGACTATTTAGATGCGAAAGCTTCGCCTGTAGCTGTAGTTGATGAAAATGAGATTGACGAGGAAACTACTTCTGACACTATAACACCAGTGCTTTCAGATAGTGAAGAGGAAGCCGCTATAGTAGCACCGCCATTAAAAAAAAATCCTATAATTGAAGATACAGATGACGAATGGACAAACATGCAAGTGATTGACCGTGATGCGCCATCTGCCTTTGAAATTGATAAATCTGCTTTAAAACCAACCATACAAAATGCGTCTGAAATTAAATTAGATACTCCACCACAAGAAACACCCAAACAACCTGAAATTATTGAAACGGAAGATTCGTCTTTTATTATTGAAAAACCAGAAGAGGAAGACATTGTAGAAGAAAGTATTGCCCAACGTTTGGTGCAAGATTTCGGGGAATTTGATCCTACTTTAGAGTTGTCTAACTTTCAAATGCCTTCTATTGAATTGTTGAAAGATTATTCGGGAGTGGGGATTACGATTAATCAGGCCGAATTAGAGGAAAATAAAAATAAGATTGTAGATACCTTAAAGAACTACAAAATAGAAATCGCTCAGATTAAAGCGACTGTTGGACCTACGGTTACGTTATACGAAATTGTACCTGAAGCGGGTATTCGTATTTCTAAAATTAAGAGTTTGGAAGATGATATTGCCTTGTCGTTATCGGCATTAGGTATTCGTATCATTGCGCCAATACCGGGTAAAGGAACTATTGGTATTGAAGTACCAAATGCCAATCCGTCAATGGTTTCTATGAGAAGTGCCATTGCTTCGCCAAAATTTCAACAAGCAGAAATGGAATTGCCTATTGCTTTAGGAAAAACCATTTCTAATGAAACCTTGGTAGTAGATTTAGCTAAAATGCCGCACTTATTGATGGCAGGAGCAACGGGACAAGGTAAATCGGTAGGATTAAATGCGGTATTGACTTCGTTATTATACAAAAAGCATCCAGCGGAAGTGAAGTTTGTTTTGGTAGATCCGAAGAAAGTAGAATTGACTCTTTTTAATAAAATAGAACGTCATTATTTGGCCAAACTTCCTGATACGGATGAGGCGATTATAACCGATAATGCGAAAGTAATTAATACGTTAAACTCGTTGTGTTTGGAAATGGACAATCGTTATTCTTTGCTTAAAGATGCGATGGTGCGTAACATAAAAGAGTACAATGAGAAATTTAAACAACGAAAATTAAACCCAGAAAATGGGCACCGTTTTTTACCGTATATCGTTTTAGTGGTAGATGAGTTTGCCGATTTAATTATGACGGCGGGTAAAGAAGTAGAACTGCCTATCGCGCGTTTGGCTCAGTTGGCTCGTGCTATTGGTATCCATTTAATTATTGCTACGCAGCGTCCGTCTGTGAATGTAATTACGGGTATGATTAAAGCCAACTTCCCAGCAAGAATTGCCTTCCGAGTAACCTCAAAAATTGACTCAAGAACCATTTTAGATTCAGGGGGTGCGGATCAGTTGATTGGTAGAGGGGATTTGTTGTTTTCTAACGGAAATGATTTAATTCGTGTGCAATGTGCCTTTGTAGACACTCCAGAAGTAGAACGTATTTGTGATTTTATTGGTTCGCAAAAAGCGTATGCCGATGCGTATTTACTTCCAGATTATGTGGGTGAAGATAGTGGCATAAAACTTGATATGGATATATCAGAACGTGATTCTTTATTTAGAGATGCGGCTGAGGTAGTGGTTTCTGCACAACAAGGTTCGGCATCCTTAATTCAAAGAAAATTAAAATTAGGATATAACCGAGCAGGACGAATTATTGACCAATTAGAAGCGGCTGGTATTGTAGGACCTTTTGAAGGCAGCAAAGCCAGACAAGTTTTAATAACGGATATGAATTCGTTAGAAATATTTTTTAAGAACGAACAATAGATTGAATACAGTATAATGAAAAAATTAGTTACATTATCAGTTATCGCCCTATTTTTAGTGGCGTTTACAACTGGAGAAAACAACCCACCAAAAGAGAAAAATGCGGGTAAAGCGTTATTAGATAAAGTAGTTGCTAAAGCGAAATCCTATAAAAATATGGTGATTGACTTTAAGTACGCTATAAATAATACTGCAGAAAAAATCAATCAAGAAAGTACCGGAAAGGTGATCCTTCAAGGTAACAAGTATTATTTAACTTTTATGGGGGTTACTAAACTATTTGACGGTAAGAAAATATACACGATTGTTCCTGAAGATGAGGAAATAACGGTGTCTAACCATGATGAGAATGATGCCAATGCCATGTCGCCTAACAAGATATTTACCTTCTTTAAAAAAGGATTTAAATTCGCTTTGGACATCAAACAACCTATGGGGGGTAAAACCATTCAGTACGTAAAGCTAACACCTACAAGTGCTTCAGATAAGCGTAAAGAAATTTTAATTGGTATTGATACCAAAACCAATCATATCTATAACCTAATTGAAGTAGGTAAAAACGGAACCCGAACCACTTTAACAGTTTCTTCGTTTAAATTTAACCAAACGTTAGCAAAAAATCAGTTTACCTTTGTAAAAGCGAAATATCCAAATTATTATATTAATAAAGCGGACTAATCTGTAGCTTTTACGTACAACTACTCCATGAAAATAATTGATAAATATTTATTAAAATCATTTCTGATTACGTTTGCTACGGTATTCGTAATCCTTTTTTTTATTTTCATATTACAAAGTATTTGGTTGTTTATTGCCGAATTGGCCGGTAAGGATTTAGATGCTTTAACCATCTTTAAATTTATCTTTTACTATTCGCCTATTATGGTGCCTTTGGTGTTGCCGTTGTCTATTTTATTGGCGTCTATTATGACTTTTGGTAGTTTTGCAGAAAACTATGAATTTGCGGCAATGAAGTCGGGCGGAATATCTTTAGGACGTGCCATGAAGTATTTAATTGTTTGTACCGTATTGTTTAGTGGGATTGCCTTTTTATTTGCCAATAATATTATTCCTGAAGCCCAATACCGATTTATAAACTTAAGAAAGTCTATTATTCAAACCAAACCGGCTATGGCTATTGGCGAAGGACAATTTAGTAAAATAGGGACTACAACTACCATACATGTAGAAAAGAAATCCGGGGAAAATGGCTCGTTTTTAGAAGGCATTACGATGCATATGAAGAAAGGGGAGTTTGGTACGGTTACGACTGTTATTAAAGCCAAAAAAGGCGTATTGAAAAGTGACGAATCGACCAATTTACTCCAGTTGGATTTATTAGATGGGAATTACTACGAAGACATTCATCCTAAAAAATTTGAGGATCGCGACAAGCTACCTTTTGCTAAAAGTAGTTTTAAGAAATATACCGTAACTATAGATTTGGCGAAACTAAACGGGGCATCAGATGAAGGTGCTGAAATTGTAAACGCCTATAATATGCTTAACATGAGCGAATTGAAATACACCATCGATTCGTTGCAATCCAGTTTTAACAATGACGTGCTTTCGTATAGTGAAAACATTGATAAAACTACCGAGAGTTTAACTGCTAATGCAATTGTGCTTAATGATAATAGAGTGGAATTGCCAAAGTCGAAGAAAGTAGCTGACGATTTGATGTCGCTATTTCCTGCTGACAAAAAAGCCTTGGTAGTAGATGTAGCCAAAAACAATATCAACAACACCATTTTTTCTTTAGATGGATACAAAACCGATTTGGAATTTAAACAAAACAACATAAACGACCACTGGATTGGGTATTACGATAAAATACTAGTTGCCTATTCGTGTTTGTTGATGTTTTTTATTGGTGCTCCGTTAGGTGCCATTATCAGAAAAGGCGGGTTGGGCTTGCCTATCGTATTTGCGGTATTGATTTTTATTGTCTTTAATTTTGCCAATACCTTTGGTAAAAAATTAGCTGGCCAAGATGCCATTCCTCCGTTTATTGGAGTTGCTGCGGGTGCTTTGATACTTACACCATTTGCTATATTATTTACATACCGAGCCACTAAAGATATGGGATTAACCATCGATTTAGATTGGTTGGTGCTTCCTATTAAAAAAATGCTTACGAAACGAAATACTAATTCGCTACCTAGCGAAAACACAACAACTAATGAGTCATAAGATACAACTGAATACCATAGAGGAAGCCATTGAAGATATCCGTCAGGGTAAAATGATTATTGTGGTAGACGATGAAGACAGAGAGAATGAAGGGGATTTTTTAGCTGCTGCTGATAAAGTAACGCCAGAAATGATCAACTTTATGGCTACGCACGGAAAAGGGCTTATTTGTGTGCCATTAACCGAATCGAGATGTAAGGAATTGGAATTGCATACCATGGTAACCAACAATACCGATAATATGGAAACGGCCTTTACGGTTTCTGTAGATTTAAAAGGGAATGGGGTAACTACAGGTATTTCTGCAGCGGATCGTGCTAAAACTATTGAAGCCTTAGTGCATACGGATACCAAACCTTACGAATTGGGACGACCAGGACATATTTTTCCTTTAATTGCCAGACAAGGTGGGGTGTTACGAAGAACTGGGCATACAGAAGCAGCCATTGATTTTGCTCGTTTGGCAGGGTATTCCTCAGCTGGTGTGATTTGTGAAATTATGAATGATGATGGTACGATGGCACGTTTACCAGAATTGGTAGAAGTAGCTAAGAAGTTTGATTTGAAATTGGTGTCTATTGAAGACTTAGTGGCGTACAGAATGCAACACGACAGCTTGATTAAGAAAAAAGAAGACTTTGAAATACAAACCCGTTTTGGCACGTACCGTTTGCGTGCGTATTTGCAAGTTACGAACAAACAGGTGCATATTGCTTTAACTAAAGGAAGTTGGAGTATGGGTGAGGCCATTTTAACTCGTATTAACTCTACGCAAGTCACGAATGATATATTAGGTAGTTTAACCGATACCTTAAATAAGAAGTTAGAAGATATCTTTAAGAAATTTGAATCGTATGAGAAGTGTGCGATTTTGTTTATCAATCAGGAAATGCAATCGGTGGAATTGTTGGATCGTTTGGCCGAGTTGAAACGTTTGCAAGCGGCAGGTGATTTTACGACACCACGAATTGCTGTAGATACCAAAGACTTTGGTATTGGTGCGCAAATTTTACATGATTTGGACATTACTAAGATTAAGTTATTAACCAATTCTTGGCAAAACAAACGTGTGGGCATGATTGGTTACGGCTTGGAAATAACCGAGTATTTGAATTATTAATTAAAAACCAAGATAGTTAATATTGACTATCAGGTATTTAATAAAAACTTCTAAAAAAAGTAATGCAATTGTTTTTTTAATAGAAAAAACCTTTTATATTTGCACTCGCAATACGAAAGTAGTGCACGTCTTATTGGAGAAATGGCAGAGCGGTCGAATGCGGCAGTCTTGAAAACTGTTGACTGTAACAGGTCCGGGGGTTCGAATCCCTCTTTCTCCGCAACAAAACCTGAAACGAAAGTTTCGGGTTTTTTTATTTCAACACTTTCTTACGAATAATTTAATTGATAGAAGCAGTGATTCAATTAATTGTATATTAATTATAAATGTAAT
>JBFYPW010000047.1:0-16405 GCA_041303115.1 Flavobacterium sp. | reverse complement strand
TTTGAATAAAGTTTAAGTACAAAATGAGTTTAGTTAAATTAACCATTAAAGGAATATCGTATAGTCAAACACAAAATGGAGCCTATGCTTTAATTTTGAATGAAGAAGATGGCGACAGACAATTACCTATAGTTATTGGCGCTTTTGAGGCACAATCTATTGCAATAGCTTTAGAAAAAGAAATTACACCACCTCGTCCTTTAACGCACGATTTGTTTAAAACGATCGCAGATAAATATGAAATCGTAATTACTCAAGTGATTATTCATAAATTGGTAGATGGTGTTTTTTATTCTAGTATTATTTGCGAAAGAGACGCATTAGAAGAGGTAATCGATGCGAGAACTTCTGATGCAATTGCGTTAGCCTTACGATTTAACGCACCTATATTTACCTACAAAAATATATTAGATAAAGCTGGAATTTTCTTAAATAAAAACAAACAAGAAATCCATTCAGACGAAGAAATAGATGATGACGATATACTTTCTGAACCTGAAGTATATGGCGAAGAAGAACTGGAAAACATATATTCAAAATTTTCCATTCAAGAATTACATAATTTATTAGAAGAAGCTATTCAAAATGAAGATTACGAAAAAGCAGCACTAATTAAAGCAGAAATAGATAAAAAATAAAAAACCAATCAAAATACTACAAAATGAACATAAAATTAAAATTAACTATTGTAAGTTTTTTACAATTATTTGTATGGGGTGCCTGGTTAACTACTTTGGCAAGTTATGGATTTGGTTTTAAACAATGGTCGGGTGCCGAGTTTGGAATTGTGTTTTCAACTTTAGGTTTAGGTTCCATAATTATGCCACCTATATCAGGAATTATCGCAGATAAATATTTGAATTTAGAAAAATTATACGGCATTCATCATATTTTATATGGAATAATTTTACTTTTTTTACCTGCTATTGATAGCCCTTCTACTTTCTTTTGGGTGTTGCTTGTGGGCATGATTTTTTATATGCCAACGTTATCTTTGTCAAGCTCATTATCTTTTGCCGTTTTGAAAAAATTTAACTTTAATATCATTAAAGATTATCCGCCCATTCGAGTTTGGGGAACCATAGGTTTTATAGCAGCTATGTGGTGTACTAATCTTTTTAGTAATGTAAATCCGCCTTTTTCTTTCGGGATTGGAGTTGGAAAAGCTATTGCTTCAATAACCAATATGCCAGTGGAATGCAATCAGTTTTATATGGCATCTTTTTTCGCAATTCTATTGGGAATTTTCTCTTTCACTTTGCCAAAAATTGAACCAATAAAAGACGAAACTAAAAACAAAACATTGTCTCAAATTTTTGGTTTAGATGCGTTTAAATTGTTTAAAGAATCTAAAATGGCTATGTTTTTTATTTTTAGTATGTTTTTAGGAGCTGCTTTACAATTAACCAATATGTATGGCGAAACCTATATTAAAGATTTTGAAAACATACCCAAATATGCAGAAACTTTTGTAGTAAAATCGGCAAATATTGTATTGTCTATTTCTCAAATTTCTGAAACGATTTTTATTTTAGCCATTCCGTTTTTCTTACGACGATATGGAATTAAAAAAGTAATGCTTTTCAGTTTAATTGCTTGGGTATTGCGTTTTGGATTTTTCGCTTATGGCGATCCAATTGGAAGTTTATGGATGATAATTATGTCAAATATTGTGTACGGATTGGCATTTGACTTCTTTAATATTTCGGGTTCTTTATTTGTAGAAACCACAACCGATTCTAAAATTCGATCTTCTGCACAAGGATTATTTATGATGATGACCAACGGATTTGGTGCCATTTTAGGAAGTTTAGGAAGTGGATTTTTAATTGATACCTATTTTACAACAGCAAATGGAAAAGATTGGCACAACATTTGGCTAACATTTGCAGTTTATGCTTTAATAATTACTGTTGCATTTGCGGTATTATTTAAGCACGAACACAATCCAAAAGACGTAGAATCATTTAGTCATTAAATATATAAACCTGACAGGTTTTAGAAACCTGTCAGGTTTGAAACAAACTTAATATGAAACAATATCACGATTTAGTAAAACACGTTTTAGCAAACGGGACTCAAAAAGGAGACCGAACCGGTACTGGAACCATTAGTGTTTTCGGTTACCAAATGCGATTTGATTTAAGTGAAGGATTTCCAATGGTAACCACCAAAAAGTTACATTTAAAATCGATTATTCACGAATTGCTTTGGTTTTTAAAAGGCGAAACTAATATTGCTTATTTACAAGAAAATGGAGTAAAAATTTGGGATGCTTGGGCAGATGAAAATGGAAATTTAGGACCTGTCTATGGGCACCAATGGAGAAATTGGAATAGCGAAGAAATCGATCAAATTACAGAATTAATTGAAACCTTAAAAACCAACCCGAATAGCCGCAGAATGTTAATTTCGGCTTGGAATCCATCGGTATTGCCAGACACTACTGTTTCTTTTTCGGAAAATGTGGCTAACGGAAAAGCGGCTTTACCGCCTTGTCACGCGTTTTTTCAGTTTTATGTTTCTGATGGAAAATTATCTTGTCAGTTGTACCAACGTAGTGCTGATATTTTCTTGGGCGTGCCTTTTAACATTGCTTCGTATGCCTTATTTACGATGATGGTAGCACAAGTTTGCGGATTAGAAGCGGGTGAGTTTATACACACTTTTGGTGACGCACATATTTACAACAATCATATAGAGCAAGTGAATTTACAATTGAGTCGTGAACCTAGAAAATTACCAATTATGAAATTGAACCCAAATGTAACCAATATTTTCGATTTCACTTTTGACGATTTCACTTTGGAGGGCTACGACCCACACGAGCATATTAAAGGTGCAGTTTCGGTTTAGAAAAAAATATTAAACACATAATAATTGAGCAAAGCTATTTGAAAATAGGAGGATATGCTCAACTAAATAACCAAAAACTGATTATATATTCAAGTTAGCGGTAATTATAATACACTCTACATTATGAAGAATTATATTACTTATTTTATCTTATTGACTTTTTGTTGTTCTTGTCTTGACAATTCAAAAAAATATAAAGTTGATAATTTTGACGAAGAGAATTTAAAATGGTATAAACCATTCCAAAAAGAAAATGACACTGTAATATACGTTTCAGATAAAATGGAATTTGACACATTAATTTACCATAAACCCAAGCAAGACTCTGACTCAACAAGAGGATTTGAACAAGGATATTCGAATACTAATTATTTGACCGTTTCATATGACATAACTTTAGGTAGCTATCATAAGTTTGCGTTGACAGGTGATGGAAAGACAAGATGTACACAGAATTTTGCTAATATGGCTAAATCTTCTAAAGATTTTGAGAGTTTAGAAATTGTCTTCATTGGAACTTTATTTAATGGTGAAAATCTGCAAAAAATAAAGAAATTAAATGACAGCACATATCTTTTTAGAGGAATAGACGCAAACTATACAGGAATTAGTGTTGAGGAAGGTATTTATGATTTTGTATTCAATACAAGAAAAGGTGTAATAGAATATACTGACTATAGAAAAGTGAAATGGAAGCGAAAATAAAAAACTACCGCTAACACACGCTACAAGCAATTTTGGTATTAGGTTTAATTTGAAATTGGTTTTGTATTTGGAAGATTTCGCAAATCAGAAGAATAGGATTAATTTAGTACCAAAACTAGTTGAAGCAATGTAATGTTAAATACCTATTAAAGATTAAAGAAATAATTTCACTCAAATTCCTTATCTTAGCCCTTCAAATAATTTTCTATGCTCACACTAATCGCTGCAACCTCTACTAACAATGCTTTGGGAAAAGACAACCAATTGGTTTGGCATTTACCAGATGATTTTAAACGTTTTAAAGCGCTAACTTCTGAGCATTATATCATTATGGGAAGAAAAACCTTTGAAAGTTTTCCAACACCTTTGCCTAATAGAACGCACGTTATTATTACTAGACAAAGTGATTATATAGCACCAGAAGGATGTATAGTGGTTTCAAGCTTAGAAGAAGCCATAAAAGTTTGTCCAAAAAACGAAGAAATTTTTATTATTGGCGGTGGCGAAATTTATAAACAATCTATTGATATGGCTGATAAAGTTGAGCTTACTCGCGTACATACTACCGTAGAAGCCGACACGTTTTTTCCAGAAATAAATCCAGAAAAATGGGAGCTCGTTTTTGAAGAAGTGCATCCAAAAGATGAAAAACACGCCTTTGATTTTACGTTTCAAACTTATTTGAAAAAATAAACACACTTTTTTGGAACACAGATTTTACAAATTTTTCAAATTTCTTTAATCAGTGTTTCTGAAAATTGAAAATTGAAAATGTTCTTGTTCTTGAAATTGAGTTTGATTTTTGAACTTGAACTTTTTAATCGTACTTTTGTACTTCAAAATTAAAACAATGTCCGAAACTATAAAACCGTATCAAGATTCCGAAAAAGGTAAAAAAGAGCAAGTAGCTCAAATGTTTGATACCATTTCTGAAAATTATGATGGATTAAATAAAATAATTTCGTTAGGAACAGATGCTACCTGGAAAAAGAAGATTTTACAAATGGTAAAACTTCAACAGCCAACGTCTATTTTAGATATTGCTACCGGAACAGGCGATTTAGCTATATTATTTGCAGAAACTACGGCTACAGAAATTATCGGTTTAGATATTTCACAAGGTATGCTTGATATGGGTAAGAAAAAAATTTCAGACAAAAACTTAGATTCAAAAATTCAAATGGTTTTAGGTGATGGAGAAAAAATTCCTTACTCGGATAATTATTTTGATGTGATAACGGTGGCTTACGGCGTAAGAAATTTTGAAAATTTAGAAAAAGGACTTTCAGAAATACTACGTGTGTTGAAACCAAATGGTACTTTTATTATTTTAGAAACGTCTGTACCAACAACATTTCCTTTTAAACAGGGCTATTATGTGTACACCAATTTTATTATGCCAACCATTGGAAAACTGTTTTCTAAAGATAAAGCCGCGTACAAATATTTGTCTACTTCTGCACAAAATTTCCCTTTTGGAGAAGCGTTAAACAATATTTTACGAAAAATTGGGTTTATAGAGGTAAAGCACGATCCTCAAACCATGGGTGTAGCTACAATTTATAAAGCATCAAAAAAGTAAAACATGCAAGTTAGACATCTTATTTTTATTTTATTATTCGCACTGAAATCATTTGCTCAGGGCGGCACCTTTGGTAAAAATCCAATTATAAATGATGAAAATTTTGAGAAGAAAAAAATTCATTTTGGATATTATTTAGGATTTAGCAGTTATAATTATCAATTTAATTATAAAACGGTTGGAAAAGATATTGAGTTGAAACCCGCCACTGGTTTTAATGTTGGTTTGGTAGTTAAT
The DNA here is from genome assembly GCA_041303115.1 of Flavobacterium sp. Classification (GTDB taxonomy): domain Bacteria; phylum Bacteroidota; class Bacteroidia; order Flavobacteriales; family Flavobacteriaceae; genus Flavobacterium. The sequence continues at coordinate 11,025 of JBFYPW010000047.1, read as the reverse complement.
TTAAGATTAAGAGAATTTTTCGATTTGCGTTTTGAACCTGGTTTTTATGCCACACAACGTAATTTAATTTATCCAAATATTGAAGATCAAGTAGACCGATTAAGAGAAGTTAAGGCAGCCAATTTACATTTTCCATTACTGTTAAAATATTCCGCTCTACGAACTGGAAATGTACGTCCATATTTAGTAGGAGGTGTATCTTCTACTTTAAATTTAGGAAGTAACGAAAAAGCTACAGACGACAATTCCGCAAATAGATTCCGTGTAAAAACCTGGACGCAAAATTACGAAGTTGGTTTTGGCTTAGATTTATATTTGGAATATTTTAAATTTTCTCCTTCCATCCGTGGTGTTTTTGGAACGGGTGATGAATTAATTCGCGATTTGGATCCGAATTCTCCTTGGACTGGAAATATTAAATCGATGCAAACCAGAGCGGTTTTTGTAAACTTTACTTTCCATTAAGTCGTAAAGCAGTAAAGTCACAAGGTTGATTTTTTTAGTTACTTCGTTTAAATTCTGATAAAAATATGGCGGTGGCTGTTGCTACATTTAAACTTTCAGTTTGCTGTAAATTTCCGAATCTTGGAATAGAAATTTTTTGAGTAATTAAATTCTCAATTTCTGAAGATATGCCATTGGCTTCATTTCCCATTACAAGTATACCGCTTGTTGGTAATTCTTTTTTATAAATGTTTTCGCCATCCATAAATGTTCCGAAAATTACCTTATCAGTGGCTTTTAAATAAGCAGCTAAATTGGTGTATTCTACTTGTACTCTTGCCAAACTTCCCATAGTAGCTTGTACTACTTTTGGATTATACATATCAACGGTTTCTTCGGTACAAATAATTTTAGAAATACCAAACCAATCACATAATCTTATTATCGTACCCATATTTCCAGGGTCTTTTATATTATCTAATGCTAATTCTAAACCAGAATTAGTACTGGAACAATATTCTTTAATTTTAAAAACCGCTAAACAATCATTTGCAGAAGTTAAAGCCGATATTTTTTTAAGTTCACTATCTGAAATAAGTGTTGCGGCGTGTTTTTTATCAAACAAATCATTTTTGGTAACAAATAAATGTTCCAAACTAAAATTAGCGTCAATAAGTTCTTGAATCACTTTTTTCCCTTCTGCTATGAAAAGATTGTGTAACTTACGGTACTTTTTTTGTTGTAAACTATTAATTAGTTTAATTTGGTTTTTGCTAACCATAAAAAATTGTATTTTTGATAAAAATTAAGCATTTGAAGAATCTCACTCCAAAAATAGTACTATTTTTTCTTTTAGGACTACTTTTTTACTCTTGTTCTGAAGTAAGAAAGCTCCAAAAGAAACAATTGCTTATTGAAGATAACGAAATTATAGTAAATAACAAAACTGTTAACTCAGAAGATTTGCACAATCAATTGTACCAAAAACCCAACAGTAAATTATTAGGTTTTAAACCCCGTTTACAATTATATAATTTAAGTAAAAAAAATGCAGATTCTTCATACCAAGCGTGGTTGCTAAAAAAACCAAACCGATTAGAAAGAATGACTAAATGGTATTCTAAAAAGCAAGTAAATCGATTGGGTAAATCGTTTTTGGTTTCTGGTTATAGTGATTTTTTCAAACAAGTAGGAGAAGCTCCTTCTATATTAGATACGGCAAGAGTAAGAAAATCGGAAATTAGATTGCAATCGTATCAATTTAATAGAGGTTTTTTTGATGTGAAAGTGGCTTCTAAAATTGATTCTTTAAAAAATAAAAAAGTAAAAGTTACGTATCAAATAAACACAGGGAAACCCTATGTAATTGATAGTGTTTTTAGAAATATTGATTCGCCAATTGTAGATTCATTATATCAAAATATTTCTGGAAATTCGTTAATAAAAACAGGCGAAACGTATACCGCCGAAAACATTAGCAACGAGAAAAAACGAATTGCTACGGAATTTCGAAATAGAGGTTTATATCATTTTCAAGAAAATTACATTAAAAGACCAGATGTAGATACAATCGGTAAAGCTAATAAATTGAACATTACGTTTAATATTGGAAATAGGGTAGTAAAAAAAGGAGATTCCACTTTTGCCGAACCATTTAAGTTATATAAAATTAGTAAAGTCAATGTTTTTACGGATAAACAAGTAAAAGAAAAAGCCATCGGAATTGATAGTATTTCGTACAAAAAATTTAATTTCTACAGTTCTGGGAAATTAAAATATAAACCTAAAGCATTAGTAAATGCCATTTTTATTGAAGAAGGAAAACTATTTAGTGATCAAGATAGGACCTTAACTACAAGAGCATTATCTAATTTAAGAGTTTTTGCGTATCCTCGAATTCAATATGTAGAAGACGCTACTGGAAACGGATTAATTGCAAATATTATATTAACACCATTAAAAAAATATAATTTCAATATTAAAGGTGATGTTACCCAGTCCAACATTCAGTTGTTTGGTATTTCAGGTTTTACAGGAATTACGTTTAGAAATTTGTTTAAAGGCGCCGAAATTTTAGATTTTTCGTTGCGAGGTAATTTGGGTTCCTCAAAAGATGCCAGTATAAAAAATAGTACGGATGCTTTTTTTAATATACTTGAATATGGTGCGGATGTAAAATTAAGTTTTCCAAGAATTTTCTTCCCTATCAATACGAAAAAAATTATTAGTAAAGAATCGTTACCAAGTACTTCTATCACCTTAGGTTTATCAAAACAAACGAATATTGGATTGGATAAAGAAAATTATTACGGAAGTTTTTATTACGATTGGGGATTAAATAAAGATGAAACTAAAAAGTTTAAATTGGATTTATTTAACTTACAATTTGTTAAAAATTTAAATATTGACAATTATTTTAACGTGTATAATTATTCATACAATACATTAAATAATTTAGCACAAACGTATAATACAAATGCTGCTTTTGAAGATGACGCTGGGAATTTGACTTTTTCAGGAGCGGTAGATTTTATTAACGCGGTAACAAATAATGCATATCCATTAACGCTTCCACGTGATAATCCAGATTATAAAATCATTAACTCTATTGGAGAAAGAAGAAAAAGATTGATTGAAAACAATTTGATTTTATCATCAAGTTTTTCTTATAATTTAAGTACCAAAAGAAGCGTTAATGATGTTCAGTTTTATAATATTAAAGCTAAAATTGAAAGTTCAGGAAATATTTTAAGTGTAATTGCAAAACAAAAAAAAGAAGCATTAAATAGAAACGACAATCAAACTGTTTTTGGTGTAGAATATGCGCAATATCTTAAAACGGAATTTGAATACATCAAACATTTACATTTATATAAGAAAAGCTCCTTGGCATTTAGGTTTTTTGGAGGCATAGCAGTTCCTTATGGAAATTCAAATTCAGTCCCTTTTTCAAGAAGCTATTTTGCAGGAGGTAGTAATGATAATAGAGGATGGCAAGCGTATTCATTAGGGCCTGGATCAAGTTTAAGTGTAAATGATTTTAATGAGGCCAATTTAAAACTTTCTTTAAATTTAGAATACCGATTTAATATTTTTAATAGCTTAAACGGAGCTTTATTTACCGATGCAGGTAATATTTGGAATGTTTCAGATAACGTAGAAGACGAAAAATTAAAATTTAAAGGAACAAAATCTTTTCAAGAGGTTGCTTTAGGTACTGGTTTTGGACTTCGATATGATTTTGGTTTCTTTGTAATTCGTGGCGATTTAGGTTTCAAAGCTTACAATCCTGCTAAAGAATATTCGCAAAGATGGTTGAAAGATATGAATTTTTCTAAAACTGTTTTTAATATAGGTATCAATTATCCTTTTTAAAATTAATAAAATTGTTACTTTTGTAAATTCAAAAAAACGACATAAATAAATTATCAATAAATAAAAACGTATGAGTCATAATATCAAACCTGGAGTAGCCACTGGAAATCAAGTTCAAGAAATTTTTAATTACGCGAAAGAAAAAGGATTTGCTTTACCAGCTGTCAATGTTACAGGAAGTAGTACAATAAATGGAGTTTTAGAAACAGCAGCAAAATTAAATGCACCTGTAATTATTCAGTTTTCAAATGGAGGCGGTCAGTTTAACGCAGGAAAAGGAATGTCAAATGCAGGTGAAAAAGCAGCTATTTTAGGATCTATTGCTGGTGCAAAACACGTACATACTTTAGCTGAAGCTTATGGTGCAACAGTAATTTTACATACAGATCATTGTGCGAAAAAATTATTACCTTGGATTGATGGTTTATTAGATGCTTCTGAAAAACACTTTGCAGAAACAGGAAAACCATTATATTCTTCTCATATGATTGATTTATCTGAAGAACCAATCGAAGAAAACATTGAACTTTGCAAGCACTATTTAGCAAGAATGAGTAAAATGGATATGACATTAGAAATTGAATTGGGAATTACTGGTGGAGAAGAGGATGGTGTAGATAATTCGGATGTGGATAGTTCTAAATTGTACACACAACCAGAAGAAGTTTCTTATGCATACGAAGAGCTAATGAAAATTAGTCCACGTTTTACTATCGCAGCTTCTTTTGGTAATGTTCATGGGGTTTATAAACCAGGAAACGTAAAATTAACACCTAAAATTTTAAAAAATTCTCAAGAATATGTTCAAAATAAATTCAATACAGGCGCTAATCCGGTTGATTTTGTTTTTCACGGGGGTTCAGGTTCAACAATTGAAGAAATTAGAGAAGCCATTTCATATGGTGTAATTAAAATGAACATCGATACTGATTTACAATTTGCTTTCACAGAAGGAATTAGAGATTATATGACCTCTAAAATCGACTATTTAAAAACACAAATTGGTAGCCCAGAAGGAAGTGACAGTCCAAATAAAAAACATTACGACCCAAGAAAATGGATTCGTGAAGGAGAAGTTACTTTCAATACAAGATTAGAACAGGCTTTCGCCGATTTAAATAACGTAAATACATTATAGTCATCAAGTCCAAAAGTCGAATGTCTGAATGTTTTCAGATTTGTTAGGCTTTTGACTTTTGACTTTTAACTTTTGACTTGAAAAATTATGGCTTGGTTTAAAAGAAAAGAAAAAGGAATTACAACCGCAACTGAGGATAAAAAAGATGTACCGAAAGGATTATGGTACAAATCGCCAACAGGAAAAATTGTAGATTCTGAAGAATTAGAAAGAAATTTATGGGTGAGCCCAGAAGACGATTATCACGTTCGAATTGGTAGTGCTGAATATTTTAGAATTTTATTTGATGATAATGAATTCAAAGAATTAGATGCTAATTTAACTTCAGTAGATTCATTAAAATTTGTGGATACTAAAAAGTATAGTGATCGTTTGAAAGAAGTTACCGAAAAAACCAAACTAAAAGATGCGGTAAGAACTGGAGTAGGGAAATCTAAGGGAAATGACATTGTTATTTGTTGTATGGATTTTGCGTTTATTGGTGGTTCGATGGGCGCTGTAGTTGGTGAAAAAATCTCAAGAGGTGTCAATTATGCTATCAAAAATAAATTGCCATTTGTGATGATTTCAAAATCAGGTGGAGCACGTATGATGGAAGCAGCACAATCATTAATGCAATTAGCAAAAACGTCTTCAAAATTAGCGCAATTAGCAGAAGCCCAATTACCTTATATTTCTTTATGTACTGATCCTACAACGGGAGGAACTACTGCTTCTTATGCTATGCTTGGAGATATTAATATTGCAGAACCAGGTGCTTTAATTGCTTTCGCCGGACCGCGTGTTGTGAGAGATACCACAGGTAAAGATTTGCCAGAAGGTTTTCAAACCTCAGAATTTTTATTAGAACACGGTTTCTTAGATTTTATTTCACATAGAAAAGAATTAAAAGATAAAATTAATTTATATATCGATTTAATCTTAAATCAAGATATTAGATAAAAACAAAAAACCCGATTTTCATATGAAAATCGGGTTTTTTTATTACTTAAAAGTCAGTAAGACTTTCGACCTTTAACATTTGACTTAACTATATACCAAAAGTAGTTTTAATATCTGCTACACGGTCTAATTTTTCCCAAGTAAATAATTCAACTTCTACTGTTTTTACTACACCATCTGGTGATTTAAACGTTTTTGTTACTACTTCATTTTTACGTCCCATATGTCCGTAAGCGGCAGTTTCACTATAAATTGGCGTTCTTAATTTTAAATTTTGCTCAATTGCATAAGGTCTTAAATCAAACAATTGTGCTACTTTATCAGAAATTTGAGAATCTAATAAACCATTTTTAGCTGTTCCGTATGTGTTAACATAAATGTTACAAGGTTTTGCAACACCAATGGCATAAGAAACTTGAACTAAAACCTCGCTAGCCACACCTGCAGCAACCAAGTTTTTAGCAATATGACGTGCAGCATAAGCAGCACTTCTATCTACTTTACTTGGATCTTTACCTGAAAAAGCACCACCACCGTGAGCACCTTTTCCGCCATAAGTATCCACGATAATTTTTCTACCTGTTAGTCCAGTATCGCCATGTGGTCCTCCGATTACGAATTTTCCAGTTGGGTTAATGTGGTATTCAATTTTATCATTAAATAAATGAGCATATTGAGGGTATTTAGCCAAAATTCTTGGAATTAAGATTTCTATAATATCTTTCTTAATTTTTGCAAGCATAGAAGTTTCTTCATCAAAATCATCGTGTTGTGTAGAAACTACAATAGAATCAATTCTAACTGGAATATTGTCATCATTGTATTCTAAAGTAACTTGAGATTTTGCATCTGGTCGTAAATACGTAATCGCTAAATTTTCTCTTCTTAATTCTGCTAATTCTTGTAATAATTTGTGTGCTAAATCCAATGCTAATGGCATTAAATCAACGGTTTCGTTTGTAGCATAACCAAACATAATTCCTTGGTCACCAGCACCTTGTGCATTAGCTTTCGATTCAAAATCTGTAGCGGCAGCTCTATCAACTCCTCTGTTAATATCATCAGATTGATCGTGTATCGCTGATAATACTCCACAAGAGTTCGCTTCAAACATATATTCGCTTTTTGTGTAACCAATTTTTTTGATTACATCACGCGCAATAGTTTGAACATCTAAATAGGTGTTAGATTTTACCTCACCAGCCAAAATTACTTGTCCAGTTGTTACTAACGTTTCACAAGCCACTTTTGAATTTGGGTCAAAAGCTAAAAAATTGTCAATTAATGCATCACTAATTTGATCTGCAATTTTATCTGGATGCCCTTCGCTCACAGATTCCGACGTAAATAAATATGCCATAATTATAAAAATAAATAAATACTAATTATCGAAAAAATTGCAAGGAAATACTAAAGTAGGGAAGTTTCTGCTTTAGCATTTTTTAACGAGGTTGCAATCAGTTCAAATTTTTCCTCTTTAATTCTGCTACAAAGTTATAAAATCAATTTCAAATACAAATCATAAAAAGTGATTTAATTTAAATTTTCAACAAAATCATTTATTTAAAGAAAAATAATCTATAAATATTAATTTTAAATGAAAATTACACTGAATTTAAGTCTTAAAAAATTAAAATTTAGATAATATTTCTTTTTTCGTTTTTTTTATTACCTTTGCACTGTTCATAAACATACTGATTGTTATCACGAAAGGTGGAGGGATTAGACCCTTTGAAACCTTAGCAACCCTACGCTTGTAGAAGGTGCTACATTCTATTCCGATATTATTATAGGAAGCAGATAACTAGAAAATTTTACATTTTTCGCTGATATCAATTTTTAAGGTTAGATTCTTGCCCTTTCATTTTTTAGAAATTGTCAAGGTTTTTGTTTTTTTAAATATAATATCATTAAAATGTCAAATAGTATCACAAAATCAACTGAAGCAGCTAAAAGCAATATTCATCAAGCTATTAAAGAAAGAATTTTAGTTCTTGATGGTGCTATGGGTACGATGTTGCAACGCAATAAATTTGAAGAAGAAGATTTTCGAGGCGAACGATTCAAAGAGTTTCCACATCCACTAAAAGGAAATAACGATTTACTTTCTATCACACAACCAGAAGCGGTAAAAGCGGTGCATAGATTGTATTTTGAGGCAGGTGCGGATATTGTAGAAACCAATACATTTTCTGGCACTACAATTGGTATGGCCGATTATCATATGCAAGATTTGGTGTACGAATTAAATTACCAATCCGCAAAAATTGCAAGAGAAGTGGCAAATGAATTTACGGATAAGCCTCGTTTTGTAGCAGGTTCCATAGGGCCAACAAATAGAACGGCTTCTATGTCGCCAGATGTAAATGATCCGGGCTATCGTGCTGTAACTTTTGATGATTTACGAATCGCTTATAAACAACAAGTAGAAGCTTTAATTGATGGTGGTTCGGATGTGCTTTTGGTTGAAACTATTTTTGATACATTAAATGCAAAAGCGGCACTTTTCGCTATTGAAGAAGTAAAAGAAGAACGAAATATTGATATTCCAATTATGGTTTCAGGAACTATTACTGATGCTTCTGGAAGAACTTTATCTGGTCAAACGGTCGAAGCTTTTTTAATTTCTATTCAGCATATTCCTTTGTTAAGTGTTGGGTTTAATTGTGCTTTGGGAGCTGACCAATTAAAACCTTATTTAAAACGTTTGTCACATCATACGCAGTTAAATATTTCGGCACATCCAAATGCGGGTTTACCAAATGCTTTTGGAGAATACGACCAAACACCAATGGAAATGCAGGCTTTAATTCGGGAATATTTGCAAGACAATTTAATCAATATAATTGGAGGTTGCTGCGGTACAACTCCAGAACACATTAAATTAATAGCAGAAGTTGCAGCAGAATTTAAGCCAAGAAAATCAGAATAAAACAGTCATTTAGCATTTTACTATTCTAAATGAATTTTAAAAAAGCAAAAATGAAAAATAGCATTATCAAAATAAAAAAGTACGTTATTAAAACCAAAATCTTTTGGAAAGAAGTACTAGAAAATTATAAAAAAATAAGTAACATATTTTAAAAATAAGTTATCAGATTAGTGAATAAGATGTCAAGAAACAATAAAATAAATTTACAACTTTCAGGATTAGAGCCGCTCTTTATTAATGAAGAATCTGTTTTTGTGAATGTTGGTGAACGAACCAATGTAACAGGTTCTCGTAAATTTCTTCGTTTAATTAAAGAAGAAAAATACGATGAAGCGCTTTCAATAGCTCGTGAGCAAGTAGAAGGTGGTGCCCAAATTATCGACATTAATATGGATGAAGGAATGTTAGATGGCGTTTATGCTATGACAAAATTCCTAAATTTAATTGCTGCCGAACCAGATATTGCTCGTGTTCCTGTAATGATTGATAGTTCGAAATGGGAAATTATTGAAGCAGGTTTAAAAGTCGTACAAGGAAAAGCGGTCGTAAATTCAATTTCTCTAAAAGAAGGCGAAGCGGTTTTTATTCATCACGCCAAGTTAATTAAACGCTATGGCGCGGCTGTAATTGTAATGGCTTTTGATGAAGTTGGACAAGCAGATAATTACCAAAGAAGAATTGAAATTTGTAAAAGAAGTTACGATATATTAGTAAACCAAGTTGGTTTTCCTGCCGAAGATATCATTTTCGATCCGAATATTTTTCCAGTAGCAACTGGAATGGACGAGCATAAATTAAACGCTTTAGATTTTTTCAAGGCTACAAAATGGATTCGTGAAAATTTACCTTTCGCTAATGTTTCAGGAGGCGTAAGTAATGTTTCATTTTCCTTTCGTGGTAACGATAAAGTCCGTGAAGCGATGCATTCTGCTTTTTTATATCACGCCATTCAAAATGGGATGACTATGGGGATTGTCAACCCAGAAATGTTAGAAATTTACGATGAGGTTGATCCTGTTTTATTAGAACACGTAGAAGATGTACTTCTAAATAGAAGAGAAGATGCGACTGAACGATTATTAGATTTAGCCGAAAGTTTTAAAGGCGATTTTAAGATAAATGAAAAAGCTATAGCTGAATGGCGAAATGGTTCTATTCAGGAACGATTAACCCATTCTTTAGTAAAAGGAATAGACGAATTTATAGAATTTGATGTTGAAGAAGCCCGATTAACCGCCAATAAAGCCATTGAAGTCATAGAAATTAGCTTAATGAATGGTATGAACGTGGTTGGCGATTTATTCGGAAGCGGAAAAATGTTTTTACCTCAAGTGGTGAAATCAGCGCGAGTAATGAAAAAAGCTGTGGCGTATTTATTACCATTTATTGAAGAAGAAAAAGATTCAACCGCTTCGTCTTCTGCTGGAAAAGTGTTGATGGCAACCGTTAAAGGTGATGTTCACGACATTGGAAAAAACATTGTTTCAGTAGTTTTGGCGTGTAACAATTTTGAAATTATCGATTTAGGAGTTATGGTTCCGCCTGAAAAAATTATTGATGCTGCCATAAAAGAAAACGTAGATATTATCGGATTAAGCGGATTAATTACACCTTCATTAGACGAAATGGTGTATTTGGCCAAAGAAATGGATAAGTTGAACATTAAAATCCCAATAATGATTGGTGGTGCTACGACTTCTCGCGCACATACAGCTGTTAAAATTGCACCAGAATACGCAGCAACTGTAGTCCATGTCAACGATGCTTCAAGGGCGGTAACAGTTGCGTCGAATTTATTAAATACGGAAACAAAAACCGATTTTTCAACAGCTTTACGTAAAGAATATGACACGTTACGAGATGGCTATTTAAATAGAGCAAGAGAGAAAAATTTCTTAACTATTGAAGAAGCTCGTAAAAATAAATTCAAAATTAATTGGGATACTTTTAAACCGATACAACCTAATTTTATTGGAACTAAAACAGTTGAGGTAGTTTTATCAGATTTAGTTGACTTTATTGATTGGACACCGTTTTTTCAATCTTGGGAATTGTTCGGAAAATATCCAGCCATTTTAACGGATGAGGTTGTAGGGGAACAAGCCTCAGATTTGTTTAAAGATGCCCAAAATATGTTAGCTAAAATTGTCTCTGAAAAATGGTTTACAGCTAAAGGAATTTTAGGAATTTTTCC
>JBFYPW010000046.1:0-16827 GCA_041303115.1 Flavobacterium sp. | reverse complement strand
TATCAAATTGAAATATGCGAAGGCTGTTTTCGAGATAATATTTTAAAAGGAATTTCTGAAGGTTTGTACCGAGAAAATATTGATGTAGAAAATTATGTAAAGTTTTATTACACGTTAATATTTAGTATTAGCGAAAATACCGCCTTAGAGAAAGAAGCAAATAATTTAGAACACAAAGCATTAGAATATCATATTCGTGCTATGGCAACATTAGCTGGAATTATAGAATTAGAAAAACAATTACAGATTATAAATAATTAAATTTTAAAACAATGAAGAGTAGAATAACAGCATTCCTGTTTCTTTTGAGTGCCATTCAAGTTTTTTCGCAAGCTGATGTAGCCAGTTTTTCGCTAAAGCAAGCTATTGAGCAAGCCCAAAAGAACAATTATAGTGTAATAAACGCAAATAGAGATTTAGAACTTGCCAAGCAAAAAAAATGGGAAACCACTACAATGGGATTGCCACAATTAAACGGTTCTGTAAATTACCAAAACACATTTGAATTTACCAAGCAAGGGGCCGCAGCAAATGCTTTTAATCCAATGGCAAACCCGAATGACATTATGTTATTGGCTTTTGGTACGAAACACGTAGCAATCGGAAATCTAACATTGAGTCAACTTATTTTTGATGGTTCTTATTTAGTAGGTTTACAATCGGCAAAAACCTATTTAAAAATATCTGAAAATGCTAAAGAAAAAACGAATCAAGAAATTAAAGAAATTGTAATTAATTCTTATGGAAATGTGCTTTTAGCAGATGAAAGTATTTTAATTATCAATAAAAATAAGACCGTTTTAGAGAAAATTCTATCCGACACAAAAGAAATTTATAAAAACGGATTAATTGAAGAAGAAACGATTGAACAACTTCAAATTACTTTAAATTCTGTAAACAACGCATTAGAAAATGTAACTAAACAAAGAGTTATTGCCTTAAATATGGTAAAATTATTGTTAGGAATTAATTTAGATGATGCCATCGTATTAACAGAAAAATTAAGTAATTTAACTCAAAATAACATTGATTTACAATTATTAGTATCTGAATTTAATGTAAACGAAAATATCGATTATAAAATTGGTAAAAACGTAGAAGAAAGCAAACAACTTTTAGTAAAATTAGAAAAAAGTAAAGGTTTACCATCGTTAGGAGCACAAGTAAATTTCGGATACAATTCCTTTGCAAATCAATTTGATTTTGTAAACTCAACTCAGAAGTGGAATAACTTTTCAAATGTTGGCGTGGGATTAAATGTGCCTATTTTTAGTAGTGGTGGAAGAAATTCGCGCGTACAACAAGCCAAAATTGATTTAGAAAAATCAAGAACGCAACTTACAGAAACGGAACAAAAATTAAAATTACAATATCAAAAAGCAAAAAGCGATTACGAATATAGTATAAATCAATACAACAACGCTCAAGCTAATTTAAAACTAGCAGAACGTATTGAAGCTAAACAACAAATCAAATTCAAAGAAGGCTTGTCCTCAAGTTTCGATTTTGCTGAAGCTCAAAAACAATTATATGCTGCCCAACAAGAAACATTACAAGCGATGCTTGAAATTATAAATAAAAAAGCAACTTTAGAAAAATTAGTTAACTAAAATAAATGAACTTAGATATGAAAAAAGTAGTACTTATTGCCACCAGTTTATTACTTATAGCTTGTGGAGAAAAATCAACGGATGATTTAATTAAAGATAAAAACATCACCGAATTAAAAAACAGAAAAGCAACAATTCAAGCAGAATTAGAAAAAATTGATGCTGCGTTACTTAAAGGTAATAAAGCACCAGAATCTGAAGCGTTAGTTTCTGTGTTAACAATTAAAGACACTGTTTTTAATCATTATTTAGAGATACAAGGAAATGTTAATACAAAAGAAAACATCTTAGTTCAACCTGAATTCGGCGGAACATTAACAGCTTTAAATGTAAAAGCTGGGCAACGTGTTTCAAAAGGTCAAATACTTGGTAAAGTTGACGATGCAGGAATGAGTCAGCAATTAGCAAGTATTGAAAATCAATATGCTTTAGCTAAAACTACTTTTGAAAGACAGAAAAATCTTTGGGACAAAAAAATTGGTTCAGAAATTCAGTTTTTACAAGCGCAAGCTCAAATGATTTCAGCTCAAAAATCAGTAGCACAAATGCGAGCTCAAGTAGCAAAAACTGTAATTCGTGCGCCATTTTCTGGAACAATTGATGAGGTTTTCGTTGAACGCGGACAAGTAGTCGCTCCAAGCCCTCAAGGATTAATGCGCATTGTTAATTTATCCAATATGTATGTTTCTACTACTGTTCCTGAAACCTACATTGGTAAATTGAAAGTTGGAACAGTTGTAGATGTTTTCTTAACGTCTTTAGGAAAAACATATAAAGGAAAAGTTCGTCAAGTAGCTAATTTCATCAATCCAAGCAACAGAAGTTTCGGAATAGAAGTAAGCGTACCAAATCCAGATAATTTATTACGTCCAAATCAAGTTGCTAAACTAAAAATAATAGATTACACTGTTAATAATGCGATTATAGTCCCTACAAATGTGGTACAAGAAGACGGCGAACACAACAAATTTGTATTTATTGCCACTAATGTATCAGGTAAAAAAGGTGTAGCTAAAAAAGTACTTGTTAAAGTTGGAAAATCATCAGATAATGTAACCGAAATTTTGAGCGGATTATCTGCAAATGATGTTATCGTTACAGAAGGTGCTAATAACATCGCAGACGGAATGAAACTAAATTTTTAAAGCCCCAACCCCCGAAGGGGAAATTAGCAGCTTTGAAAAAAAGTTTAAGTCATAAAATCATTTTATTGAGTATTAATATAAATTCCTATTGACCCCTAGTAGGAGTTCCCCCTTTGGGGGTTAGGGGGCTTATATGAGTCACAAAAACAAAGAATTCGGAATATCGAGTTGGGCTGTAGACAATCGAGTTACAGTATATATTTTAACGTTGCTAATTGTTATTACAGGTGTTATTGCCTATGTAACGATGCCGCGTGAAGATTTTCCAGAAATTATCGAAAATAAAGTATACATTTCTTCTGTTTTCCCAGGAAATTCAGCTGAAGATGTAGAAAAATTAATTATCAAACCCCTTGAAAAAGAATTTAAAAACATTTCAGGTGTAGAGAAAATTACCTCTAATTCCTTTCAAGATTACGGAATGATCATTGTAGAATTTGCAGATAAAGTTACGATTGAAGATGCAAAAACTAAAATCAAAGACAAAGTAGATGTTATCAAAGCAGATACCGATTGGCCTAACTTAGACAATGGAAGCAAAGTAGAACCAAGTGTTTTCGAATTAAATATTTCGGAAGAAGTGCCTATTTTGAACATCAATTTAAAAGGAAACTACACGACACAACAACTTAAAAAATACGGAGAATTGCTTCAAGACGATATTGAAGAAATCCCAGAAGTTAAAAAGGTAGATATTTTAGGAGTTGATGATAAAGAAGTAGAAATTGCCGTTGATATTTTCAAAATGACGGCAGCTCAGGTTTCTTTTGACGAAATTCAAAATGCCGTGAAATATGAAAACATGACACTTTCGGGCGGAAATTTAATTTCGCAAGGTTCTCGTAATAATATCCGAATTGTAGGTGAAATTAAAGACCCTAAAGAATTAGAAAACGTAATTGTTAAATCTTTCGGAGGAACAGTATATCTAAAAGACATCGCAGTTGTAAACTTTAAAGAAAAAGAAAAAACAACGTATGCTCGTGAAAAAGGGCAGGAAGTTGTCATGTTAAACGTAAAAAAACGTTCGAATCAAAATATGATTTCTGCGATTGAGCAAGTAAAAGAAAAACTAGAAAAAGCAAAAGAATCGTATTTACCTTCTAATTTGACCATTGAACTTTCTAATGATCAATCTTCTCGTGTAGAACATCAAGTGGACGAATTATCTAACCATATTATTTTCGGAATTGTATTGGTAATGATTGTCTTAATGTTTACGATGGGATTACGAAATTCACTTTTTGTAGGAGCAGCTATTCCGCTTTCGATGTTGATGGCGTTTACTATTTTATCGGCTTTCGGATTGACTTTAAACACAATGGTGCTTTTCGGATTGGTAATGGGATTAGGAATGCTTGTGGATGACGGTATTGTAGTGGTCGATAACGTATTTGCCAATATGCAAAAAGGAATGGATAGAGTATCTGCTTCAAAAATTGGAATTGGCGAAATCGCTTGGCCAGTAATTTCCTCTACAGCCACAACTTTAATGGCCTTTTTACCATTTGCTTTATGGCCTGGAACGATGGGAAAATTTATGAAATATTTCCCAATAACCTTAACGGTTACACTTACGGCTTCTTTATTTGTAGCGATGGTTGTAAATGCAGCTATGACAGGTGGTTCAATGGACACTGAAGACCGAAATGTTTCTAATAAATCAGCAAAATTATATACGATAATCTTTAGTGTAGTTGGAATTGTATTTGTGTTTTTAGGTCATTTAACCGATTCTACGTTTGCAAAAGCGATTGGGCATTTAGCTATTATTTCCTTAGGTTTAATGTGGTTGTATAAAATAAAATTATACCAATGGACTCAAGATTTTCAATACAACTTTTTCCCAAAAATGGAAAACAAGTACAAAAATTTCTTAGCTAAAATTTTAACAGGAAAAAGAGCTTGGTATGCATTAGCAACGATAATTGGGATGTTATTTTTCTCTTTTATGTTATTAGGAATTTTCCCAAGAAAAGTATTGTTTTTCCCTGATAATATTCCAAATCAAGTCATTACATATATCGAATATCCACAAGGAACAGATATTGCAAAAACCAATAAGGCGACTTTGTTTGTTGAAAAACAAGTAATAGAAATCTTAAATAAATATGTAGATCCAAAGACTAATAAAAACTACTTAGCAGAAAGTATTGTTTCACAAGTAGGTGTAGGTGCTGGAAATCCAAATGTTGATGCGGGTTCCGCTTCAGAAACGCCATACAAAGGAAAAGTAACGGTAAATTTCTCGGAATATAAATTTCGAAATGGTGTAAACACTACTGAAGTTTTAGATGAAATTCGTGCGAAAGTAAAAGGTGTTGCAGGTGCTACCGTTACGGTTGAAAAAGACGCCAACGGACCTCCAGCTGGGTATCCAATTAGCGTGCAATTAACCGGTACCGATTACCAAGAAATGTTAGTAGAAGCAGATAAAATGATTGCTTTTATTAATTCTAAAAACATTCCAGGTATCGAGCGTTTGAGTGTGGATGTAAACAAAGAAAGTCCAGAGTTAGAAGTAAAAGTAGACCGCGTTAGTGCAGGAAGCTTAGGTGTTTCAACAGGACAATTAGGATTTAATTTACGCCGTTCCGTTTATGGTCAGGAAATTTCAACTTATAAAGAAGGTGATGATGACTATAATATTACGATGCGTATGCAAGACGACCAACGTAAGAACGAAAATGTGTTGTTTAATCAATCCATCACGTTCCGAAATCAGAATAACGGACAAATGATGCAAGTGCCAATTTCAGCAATTTCGGAAACCAATAAAACTAAGACATACAATCAAATCAAAAGAAAAAACCAGAAACGTATTATGACGGTGTATTCTAATGTTTTGACGGGTTATAATGGTGATGAAATTACGAAACAAATTGAATCTGAATTAAAATCGTATAAATTCCCAAAAACGGTAAGTTATTCGTTTTCTGGAGTACAAGAAGAACAAGGAAAAAACCAAAGCTTCTTAATGTATGCACTATTTTTAGCGTTAGCCGGAATTACGATTATTATTGTATTACAGTTTAATTCGGTTTCTAAAACTATGGTAATTTTGTTTACCGTTTTATTGAGTTTTAGTGGTGTTTTCTACGGATATGTAATCGCTAATATGGATTTCGTCATCTTAATGACGATGATGGGAATCATTTCGTTAGCCGGAATTGTGGTGAAAAACGGAATTGTATTAATGGACTTCTTCGTCTTATTATTAGATAAAAAAGTAGCCGACAACAACCTAAAAAGTCACGACGATTTATCATTAGAAGAAATAAAAGACATCATTATAGAATCTGGAAAAAATCGTTTAAGACCTGTACTATTGACAGCATTAACCGCAATTTTAGGATTAATTCCGTTAGCTATTGGATTGAATTTTGATTTCTTTGCATTAATTACAGAATTTAATCCACACTTATATATGGGTGGTGATAACGTAATTTTCTGGGGACCATTAGCGTGGACCATTATTTTCGGATTAACTTATGCTACTGTTTTAACTTTAGTTATGGTTCCCGTGATGTTCTACTTGGTAAAACGAGTGAAATATTGGTTACGAGATAGAAAGACCATTAATGCTTTAGATTAATTTTTAGTCTGCAATAAAAAAAAGCTGTTTAGAGAGAAACAGCTTTTTTTATGTAAAGTTTATTTTTTTAATAAATCTCTAATTTGAGTTAAAAGTTCTTCTTGTGTTGGTCCAGAAGGTGTTGGAATTTCTTCTTCGGTTTTTTTAATTTTATTAAGTGATTTTACCATTAAAAAAATCACGAAAGAAATCACTAAAAATCCAATCACGGCAGCTAAAAACTTACCGTATAAAATACCGCCATCCGTTTTTAAAAGTGCTAAATCAGCTACGTTTGCTGCTTTTAAGGCGGGGTTTAGAATAGCAGGCGTAATGACATCATCAACTAGTGATTTTACAATGCCACCGAAAGCACCTCCAATGATGACTCCAACAGCTAAATCCATTACATTGCCTTTCGCAATAAAATCTTTAAATTCAGAAATAATTTTCATATATGTTAAATTTGGTTACACGAAGTTATACAAAAAAATTAAAAAGCAGGTTTAATTTTTGTAGAAAATTCTTTTTACTCGTTGCGAAATACTGGTTAAAATTTCATACGGAATGGTACCGCAAACACTTGCTATTTCTTGTACGTGCGGGTTTTCCCCAAAAATTATTACTTCATCTCGTTCTTCACACGGAATAGAAGTTACATCCACCATTAGCATATCCATACAAATATTTCCTAAAATAACAGCTTTTTGGTTATGAATCATCACATACCCTTTTTCATTTCCCCAAGCACGTCTAATTCCGTCGGCATAACCGATAGGAATTGTTGCAATTTTCATTTGTTTTTGCACTACAAATTTTCTACTGTATCCAATACTTTCGTTTTCGTTAACAGTTCTTATTTGCGAAATAATACTTTTTAAAACGCTAACATTTTCTAACGAAATTTGCTCTTCTTCAGAATTGCCTACGCCATAAATTCCAATTCCCAATCGTACCATTTCAAATTGATATTCTGGGAAATTAAAAATTCCGGAAGTATTTAAAATATGTCGAATAGGTTGAATAGTCAAGGCAGCAGAAAGTTCAGAAACAATAGACTCAAATAGTTGAATTTGTTGTAAGGTAAATACTTTAAAATCAAAGTTGTCTGATGCCGCTAAATGCGAAAAAATACTGGTTACTTTCACAAAATTATTATGTTTTAGTAACGTAATTAATTCTGAAACTTCCGATTTTTCAAATCCTAAACGATGCATTCCAGTATCTATTTTTAAATGAATAGGATATCCGTTGAGGTTTTTTTCTTTTGCCAATTCAATAAATGAAGTCAAACCAGAAACAGAGTACATTTCCGGCTCTAAATTATAAGCTATCATAGCTTTGTAACTACTAATTTCAGGATTTAATACCATAATTGGAGTGGTAATTCCTGCTTTTCTTAACGCAATTCCTTCATCGGCAAAAGCCACACCTAAATAGCCAACTTTTAAATGTTCCAGCTGTTTGGCAATTTCATAGCCGCCATTTCCATAACCAAACGCTTTCACCATCACCATAATTTTGGTATTTTGGTGAAGTTTTTGTTTGTAAAAATTATAATTTGTTGTTAGAGCATCTAAATTAATTTCTAAAACCGTTTCGTGGTTTTTTTCTTCTAATAAAACAACAATTTCATCAAAATTAAAACTTCTGGCACCTTTAATTAAAATGGTTTCGTTTTTAAACGAATCGGTATTAAATTGTTGTAAAAACGCCTGCGTGTTGGCAAACGAAATTACATGTGGCACATCTTGAAAATAGTTTCCTATGGTTTCTCCGATGGTTATAATTTGTGTAATATTATTTTGTTGTAATAATTTGATTACATTGGTATAGAGTTCTTTAACGTTTAACCCACTTTGAAAAATATCAGATAATATAATGGTTTTTTTCTGATGCAGTTTTTGTTGTTCTAAAAAATCTAACGCCATTTTTAACGACTGATAATCGCTTGAAAAACTATCATCAATTAACAAACAATTATTAATTCCTGTTTTGGCTTGAAGGCGAATTTCTATATTATATAATTTCGAAATTCTATCCGTGATTGTTGAAATGGCAATATTTAAATATAATAAAGTGCAAATACAAGTAATAGCATTTTCTATAGAAATAGCATCTGTAAACGGAAGTGAAACTTTAAAAATTTCGTTTTTAAATTGAATTTCTAAAGTAGTTTTTAGGTTGTTTTTAACGGTAGAAAGTATAAAAACATTGG
Source organism: Flavobacterium sp. (assembly GCA_041303115.1). Classification (GTDB taxonomy): domain Bacteria; phylum Bacteroidota; class Bacteroidia; order Flavobacteriales; family Flavobacteriaceae; genus Flavobacterium. The sequence continues at coordinate 8,280 of JBFYPW010000046.1, read as the reverse complement.
CTTTATTATCTTCAAAACTCCAAGTAAAAGCAGGAATGGAAATGTGTTTTTCAATCCAATCGTTTTTCTCTAAAATTAGTATTTCAGCTTTAGAAAATAACTGACATTTTTCGATTATTTTTTCTTCAACTGTAGTAAAACCTTCTTGATGTGCGTTGCCCAAATGGGTAAAAATCCCAATATTCGGCTGAATGATTTCGGCTAAATGTTGCATTTCGCCTTTTAAAGAAATTCCGGCTTCGAAAATGCCCAGCGTATGATTCTCATTGATTCCAAAAACAGATAGCGGTACGCCAACTTGCGAATTAAAGCTTTTAGGACTTCTAACAACAGCATAATCTGGACTTAAAAGAAAATTTAACCACTCTTTTACAATGGTTTTTCCATTACTTCCAGTAATTCCGATAGTTTCTATTTGAAATTGATTTTTATATGCTCTTGCTAAATTTTGTAAAGCGACGGTAGTGTTTTCAACTATACAAAAATGCGCTTTTCCTTTTACATTTTCGGGAATATATTCCACTACAAAATTTTGCACCCCTTTTTCAATTAGACTTTCAATAAAAATATGTGCATCATTATTTTGGCCTTTCAAACAAAAAAATAAAGTGGTATTTCCGTTTTGTAAACTACGACTATCAATAGAAATATGCTCAAATTCTATAGAAATAGAGAAGTTTATATTGGCTTCGTGTAATATGTTAGATTTTACTACCATTTTTATGAATTTGTTAGTGCAAATTGCTAAAATCCGAATTGAATTTACTTTTCTTTTTCTTCACGCATCGCTTTATAATAAGCGGCTCTGCTTAAAGGTTCGTATTCTTCAGTTTCGCCCAACATTACTAATTTTTTATCGTCCGATTTTCTAAAACTATAATTGGCTAAATTCCCAGTTCTGGTGCACACTGCGTGAACTTTTGTAACATATTCTGCTGTTGCCATAAGAGCAGGCATCGGTCCAAAAGGGTTGCCTTTAAAATCCATATCCAAACCGGCTACAATTACTCGAATGCCACTGTTGGCTAAATCATTGCAAATTGTAATTATTTCATCATCAAAAAACTGGGCTTCATCAATACCTACAACATCACAACCTTGTGCTAAAATTCTAATATTTTCTGCAGCTGGAACTGGAGTAGATCGAATTTCATTTTTGTTGTGCGACACCACCATTTCATCATCATACCTAGTGTCTATTGCCGGTTTAAAAATCTCCACTTTTTGTTTGGCAAATTGTGCACGCTTTAATCGTCTAATTAATTCTTCTGTTTTACCTGAAAACATAGAGCCGCAAATAACTTCTATCCAACCAAATTGTTCTTCCTGATTTACCGTATTTTCTAAAAACATTTTTAATCTAAATTAATTTCAAGTTAAAGGTATAAAAATATGTGTACATCTGTGTTGAAAAAAAAATTGTAAAAATACTTTCTACAAGAATTTATACACATAATTTCTTTTACCTTTGTAATTATAACAAAAATATAAAAATCAACGCTATAAAAGTTCAACACAAACAAAAAGTTATGAAGAAAAAAATTGAAGGCGAATTAATTAGCATAGCGCACCGTTTATTAAAGCTTAAAAATCATACAGAAACCATTCAGTTACATGAGGAAGTGAAAAAATTGTATGAGCAGTTAACACTTTTAAAATTTTATGAAGCGAATGCCGCTTTGGTAAATGAAGAATTTTCAGAAGAATTTTTTGAAGAAAAAGTAGCGAAAATTGTAGTTGGAACTATTGAGGTTGAAGACGAAGAAGAAATCCATATTGAAATGGCTTCTAAAGAACACATTGCACAAATTGAAGAAGAACTTTTTGAAAAAAATGAAATTTCACACGAGCTTTTTCCTTCAAAAGAAATAGATGAGATTGAAAAAGAAGAAATACTATCTGAAAGCATTGACGAAGAATCTGTTGAAGAATCACAAGTTGAAGAAGTAATTGAAACGCCAATTGAAAAGAAAGAAATTACGTCTAATCCTGAAATTATAGGAACAAAAGTGTCTAAACAAATTTCAATGGATGATATTTTAGTTCACGATTATCAAGATACATTTTTTGAGAAAAAAGAAACTGAAAATGCGCCAACTTCTGATAGTTCTGAACCCATAACAGAAGATGAAATTATTGAAGAAATAAATGATGAGGTAAGTAGTGAAGTTGAGCCAATTTCAGAATCAACTCCAGAAGTTGAAATAGAAATAGTGTCGGAAACTAAAGAAGAAACTCCAGTTGTAAACGGAAAAGCGATAGTTTTAGGATTGAATGATAAAATTGCTTTTGAGAAAAATTTATTTGCCGGAAACGGCGACGATTTAAACAGAGTATTATCTCAATTAAATACGTTTACAAATTGGGATGAAGCAAAATCTTTTGTGTTGGATTTTGTAAAACCAGATTATAATAATTGGGAAAATAAAGAAGAATTTGAAGTACGATTTTTAGAAATTGTAGAAAATAAATTTAATTAAATAGTGCTTTATTAAACACAGATTACACAGATTCACACAAAATAATCAGTGAAAATTTGTGTAATCTGTGTTTTAAATTGTTTTAAATGAGTAAATTATACATAGTTCCTACGCCAATTGGCAATTTAGACGACATGACGTTTCGTGCGATTAAAGTGCTGAAAGAAGCCGATTTAATATTAGCTGAAGACACACGTACTAGCGGAAAATTATTTAAACATTTTGAGATTACTACGCACATGCACAGTCACCACATGCATAACGAACACAAAACGGTAGAAAATGTAATTGCTCGAATAAAAGGTGGTGAAACGATTGCATTAATTTCCGATGCGGGAACGCCAGCCATTTCCGACCCTGGATTTTTATTAACACGCGCTTGTGTAGAAAACGGAATTGAAGTAGATTGTTTGCCAGGAGCAACCGCTTTTGTACCCGCTTTGGTGAATAGTGGTTTGCCGAATGATAAATTTATTTTCGAAGGTTTCTTGCCTGATAAAAAAGGAAGACAAACACGTTATTTGGCTTTAGCCGAAGAAACACGCACCATGATTTTATACGTTTCTCCACATAAATTATTAAAAACGTTAGCTGAATTTATTCAATATTTCGGTGCAGACAGACCCGTTTCTGTTTCCAGAGAAATTTCAAAATTACACGAAGAAACCATCCGAGGAACAGCCGAAGAAGTTTTAAAACACTTTGAAATTAAAGCGCCAAAAGGTGAAATTGTTGTGGTTGTAGGAGGAAAAAGTATAAAATAATCAGTTTAAATATGAAAAATTTACTCAATAAAAAATCTTTCCCAGAAACCATCACTTACATTGATGAAAAGTATACGTTCACACCTACGACTTTCAAAAATGGAAATCAAATAAACAATGCTGGTGAAAATAATGGTTCCTGTAAAATTTTCGCATTTGCTCTATTACAGCAATTTACCAAAGAAGAAACGTTATCATTATTCGGAGATTTTTATCAAGATGTCTTAAACGCACCAGACGCTTCTGATCATCAAAATATTAGAAATTTTATGATTTTCGGTTGGGATGGTATTCATTTTAAAGGCGAAGCGTTACAAGTTAAGTAAAAGTAATAAAGTAAAAAGTAAAAAGTAAAAAGTAAAAAGTAAAAAGTAAAAAGACAGCTATCTATGTTTTCTATGCGTAGCGGAGCTACTCAACTTATCAAAACCTATACTATGTTCCTATGTGTTTAATTATAGAAAAAAGGCAAAAGTCAAAATCTTCGCGTCCTTTGCGTTTAAATTAAATTTTAATATATTTACAAATAAATACTATAAGCCAAAAATCGTAAATCACAAATCGTAAATCCAAAATCATTATGCGTTGGACCATCAAATCAAAGCCAGAAAAAGAAAAAGTACAAGCCTTACAAAATGCCCTTCAAGTAGATGAAATTATCGCTACTTTATTAGTTCAAAGAGGAATAGAAACCTACGAACAAGCCAAAACATTTTTCCGTCCCACTTTAGAAGACTTACACAATCCGTATCTCATGAAAGATATGGACAAAGCAGTTTCTCGTATCGAAAAAGCCATTGCAAACAATGAAAATATTTTAGTTTTTGGCGATTATGATGTCGATGGAACAACCGCTGTTTCCTTAGTTTCTAGTTATTTACGAAGTTTTTATCCTAATGTGGCGACGTACATTCCAGATAGATATAACGAAGGTTACGGCATTTCCTATCTAGGAATTGATTATGCTGAAGACAACGATGTTTCCTTAATAATCGCACTTGATTGTGGAATAAAATCAATCGACCACGTGAATTATGCCAAAGCAAAAAATATCGATTTCATCATTTGCGACCATCATAGACCAGGCGATATTTTACCCGATGCTATTGCAGTTTTAGACCCAAAACGTGAAGATTGTTCTTATCCTTATGACGAATTATGTGGTTGTGGAGTAGGGTTTAAATTAATTCAAGCGTTAGCCGAAAACAGAAACCAAACCATGGAAGATTTACTTCCTTATTTAGATTTGGTTGCGACAGCCATTGCTGCTGATATTGTTCCAATTACGGGTGAAAACCGAGTGTTAGCCAAATTTGGATTAGAAGTGATTAATTCCAATCCACGACCAGGAATTAAAGCATTAGTTCAAAATGTAAAGAAAAAAGTCTTAACGATTACCGATGTGGTTTTTATCGTAGCACCAAGAATCAATGCCGCAGGAAGAGTGAAACACGGCAACGAAGCCGTGGCACTTTTAACGGAATACAATTTAGAACAAGCCGAACAATTTGCATCCGAAATTGAGCAACACAATTCGGACAGAAAAGAATTGGACAAACAAATTACCAAAGAAGCCTTGCTTCAAATCGAAGAAAATAACGAACAAAACCGATTTTCAACAGTTGTATATCAAGAAAATTGGCACAAAGGCGTTATTGGAATTGTCGCATCTCGTTTGGTTGAAAAGTATTATCGACCAACTATCGTTTTTACAAAAAGTGGCGATAAATTAGCCGCATCTGCACGTTCGGTAAAAGATTTTGATGTGTACAATGCGTTGGAAGCGTGTGCCGAACATTTGGAACAATTTGGAGGACACATGTATGCTGCCGGAATGACGTTGAAAGAAGAAAATTACGAAAAATTCAAAGCAGCTTTTGAAAATGAAGTCAAAAAAACCATTCCTCCCGATTTATTGATTCCAGAAATTGCAGTAGATTTAGAAATGAATTTTTCGGATCTTGATGAAAAACTTATGCGTATTCTAAAACAATTTGAACCTTTCGGACCAGAAAATATGACACCTGTTTTTATGTCTAAAAACGTAATCGATTCGGGTTATGCGAAAACATTGGGTAACGATGCCGAACATTTAAAAGCCTTCGTGAAACAAAATAATTCGCCAAATTTTAATTCGATTGGATTTGGACTTGGAGCTAAAATACATGTTGTAAAAAACAGAAATCCGTTTGAAGCCGTTTATGTTTTAGAAGAAAACGAATGGAACGGAACGGTTAATTTACAATTGCAATTGCGTGATGTAAGAGTAAATAAAAGTAAAAAGTAGCAAAGTTGCATAGTAGCAAAGTTAAAAGTAAAATAAGCATTAAATAACAAAAATCTTTGTGACCATTGCTATAATCTTCGCGCCTTTGGGGTAAAAAAATATGACAAAAAAAGATCCATTTTCAGCTTTAAGAATCCCAGAATTTCGTCGGTTTATTCTTATGCGATTAGCTATTGTATTGGCTTGGTCCATGCAATTTGTCTTGATTGAATGGGAAGTATACCGAATTACCAAAGACCCTTGGTCATTAGGATTAATTGGTCTTATGGAAGTAATTCCGGCTATAGTTATGGCTTTGTTTGCCGGGCATATTGTTGACCAATCCGAAAAAAGAAATATGTTGCTCAAATGTTTTGCAGGAACAGCAACAATCAGTATATTATTTTGTTATTTGGTTCATCCTGAAACTGCCACAACCATTGGAAAACAAACTTTTTTATATGCCATTTATGCCTTAGTTTTTTTAGGAGGAATCATTCGGTCGTTTATCATTCCATCCGTTTTTAGTTTGTTAGGACTAATTGTGCCAAAATCACAATTTACCAATGCAGCTACTTGGAGCAGTTCCTCTTGGCAAGTTTCTGCCGTAATCGGTCCCGCTTTAGCTGGATTTTTAATTGGCGGAATTGGCGTGTTTAATTCTATGATTTTTGTAACAATTTCTATTATTTTAGGAATTTTCATGTTATTACAAATCAGTAAAAAGCCTATTTTAAATAAAAAAATTGGCGAACCCGTTACGGAAAGTTTAAAAGCCGGAATTAGATTTGTTTTTCAAAATAAAATTATTTTAAACGCACTTTCGTTAGATATGTTTGCGGTTTTATTTGGTGGAGCCGTAGCTTTATTGCCCATTTTCGCACAAGATATTTTACAAGTAGGTTCAGAAGGTTTCGGAATTTTAAGAGCCGCACCAGCCATTGGTGGACTATTAACTATGCTAGCTTCTACGATGTTTTCAATCGAAAAAAATACAGGTAAAAAATTACTATTAGCCGTTTTCGGTTTCGGAATTTCCATTATCGTTTTCGGATTATCCCAAAACTTTTGGATTTCGGTTGTAGCTTTATTTTTAAGTGGTGTTACCGATGGGTTCTCAGTAGTTATTCGTTCTACAATTCTTCAAATTTATACTCCAGACGACATGCGCGGAAGAGTTTCATCAGTAAATTCTATTTTTGTAGGTTCTTCTAACGAATTAGGAGCCTTTGAAAGCGGACTAACCTCCAAATTATTAGGAGTGGTAAATGCCGTAGTTTTTGGAGGAATTATGACGTTACTCGTAGTAGGAACCACCGCAGTTGCTTCACCAAAATTCAGAAACTTAGAAATTGAGAAAGATTAAAAACAGCAATTAAATCGTCTTCTGATATTGAAATTGTTATTGAATTTTGCCATTGATTTTGGCGTTACCACAAGGGTCGGGCTGTACGCTATATCTTTTTATTTTGCCTTGCTTTAGGGCAGTCAAAATAAAAAGGATGCCGCTTCCATCCCTAACGCAAATTCGTTTTCAAAAGCACTTTTATTATTCGTATTTTTTCAATTCAAATGTTTCGCCATCAAAAACACCATAGGTAAAATAGCCAATCCAATCGCCTAAGTTGATATATTTCGAATTTTCATTCAATTGAATTTCCATAGGTAAATGACGGTGTCCAAAAACAAAAAAGCCATAATGCTTTGTTTCTAATTTTCGTTTGCAATATTGCACCAACCATTCGTTTTCTTCGCCTAAAAATTTAACATCTTCAGCTCCAGAAATAAGCTTGTTTTTAACCGATAAGTATTGCGCTAATCTCACGCCAATATCTGGATGCAACCAACGAAATAACCATTTAAAAAACGGATACGTAAACACTTTTTTCATGCGTTTGTAACCCATGTCTCCAGGGCCTTTTCCGTCACCATGTCCTATTAAAAAGGTTTTTCCGTTAAAGGTAAATTCTTGATTATCGTGGTAAACAGGAATATTGAGTTCTTTTTCAAAATAATCACCCATCCATAAATCATGGTTTCCTACAAAGAAATATATAGGAATTCCAGCATCTTTTATTTCGGCTAATTTACCTAAAACTCTAATAAACCCTTTTGGAACAACCGTTTTATATTCGAACCAAAAATCAAATAAATCGCCTAATAAAAAAATGGCATCAGCGTCTTTTTTAACCTCGTCTAGCCAAGCTACAAATTTTTGTTCTCTTGGAAAACTCATTTCTGAAGTTGGCGCACCAAAATGTTGGTCGGAAGCAAAATATATTTTTTTCGAATTCAAAATAATTATTTTTTACAAAATTAGCAAAAATTAACACACAAAAACCAGCTTTTTAACGATAAAAACATACAATTTGTCGATGTATTGGTGGTGTTTACTAAAAATGTATATTTTTGTATAGTTAAAAATATTAATTAATCACACAATACTATAATGAAAAAACTACTTGTACTATTATTTATGTTTGTAGGTTTCAGTGTTTTCGGACAACTATCCCAAAACTTTGAAGGCGCAACATTTCCACCTACTGGTTGGACAACATTTGAAACAGGAACTGGAGCAGGTCAAAGTTGGTCTGAAACTAACTTAGCTGTTTTTACCTATGGAGGAGTTGGTAAATCCGCAATGATTAACAAAGAAAATGTAACTACAGGTCAAGCGATTGACTGGATGGTTACCTCTGCCGTTACTGTTCCTGCCAATGGTCAGTTACGATTTTATACTAAAACCATTCAAACTGGAGTTCAAGGTAGT